>SKXZ01000080.1 GCA_007128145.1 Candidatus Nitricultor lacus
CCGGAAAAAAAGAGCATTAAAGAATTCCATATCACCCAGAAAGCGGAAAATAAATAAAATAAGCGCCGGTACCGAGTAAAATATATACCTATTATAACCCCTAATGGCACGGCTACCAAGAGAAATATACCCCAGCCTCCATCATGTATCAACCGGGAAAGCCAGAAATCGAGAAACACCGCTTCCTCCTTTATTCTTCTTTCATTTGTATAATGCCTATGCCTGGAACAGTTCTCATCATCCTCGTCTCTTATGCTGGTGATGGAAAGGAGGACTCAAGATTACAGCGTTTTACCAAATGAGCTCTTTCAAAATCAATTTCGCCGTTTGCACCGCAGCGCGGCTTACCCTGCTTTCGGCTTCTTTGTAAGTAGCATGATCAGGCTCTTCAGAAGTTAGGCGATTCACTAATACTGCGCAAACCGCACCCGCACGCATTCCAAAAACACGAGCCATCGTAAAAAGGGTAGCGGTTTCCATTTCATAATTGAGTACGCCCAGTCTCCTCCACTCATCCAGACTACCTTGAAGTTCACGTATAACATAACCTGTAAAGGTGTCATATCGTTCCTGACCTGGATAGAAAGTTGCGGAAGAACAGGTAATTCCCGCACGGTAAGGGAATCCAAGCTCTCGGCAGGCACGTACGATAAGGGTAGTGACTTCGGTATCAGCACAAGCAGGATAGGGAAGCGGGGCATAATGCCCCGAAGTGCCGTCCAACCTTACCGCTCCCTCACTCACCACAAGATCTACCGGATTGAGATCGGCGGCAATGGCACCGCAGGTTCCCACTCTTAAAAAATACCGTATTCCCAAGCGAACCAGTTCTTCAATGGCAATCGCTAGAGAAGGACCTCCAATCCCAGAGGAAACCACCAGTATTTTCCCTTCTCTGCTTTCACTAATAACTGAACGATACTCCCTATTATAGGCAATTTGATGAGATTCACCGAAAAAATCCGCGATCTCGGAACAACGCTCGGGGGCTCCGGGAATCAAAGCCACTCTTACTCCTTGCACCATCTCTTGCGAAAGATGAAGATGATAGGCATGGTAGGTCATTATTCGACTCCTTTTCCCCATTATAGTACCACGTACCTCAGGTGTGGAAAAAGGCCTCCACTCTTTTCCTTATGAGGGCCCTGCGTTACAATATCTTCATGACAAGAAAACAACGGCAAGAAAAACCCACTGTTACAATTCAAGCAGGTGGAAAAAAAATCAACGTATCCGTCGGAACACCTCTTTCGGAAATCGTTCCCCGGGTTCTGCCGGTAAAAAAAAGGAAACCCTTAGTAGCGTTGCTCGAAGGTGAAATGGTGGACCTCCATACCGCTATTGAACGTGATGCTCATGTTCAATTTTTTGACTTCACGCATCCAGAAGGACAACGCACATACACCAGAAGCCTCTTTTTCCTCTTGAGTTACATTGTAAACAAGATATTCCCCTCTCACCGGTTCAAGGTGTATTACTCTATAAGTAACGGTATTTACTGCGAGGTGGAAGGAAAAGACAATATCACCTCAAACGAAGCGACGAAAATGAAAGATATAATGCGCCAATTGGTAGAAGAAAACCAGGTTTTTCGACGGGAAACCACGAACTGGGAAAAAGCTATCAACATTTTCAGTCAGCAAGGTCGAGAAGACCTGGTCAAACTCTTTCGCTACTGGCGTACACCGGCCGTCTCTCTTTACGCCCTGGAAGAGTATTACGATTATTTTTACGGTCCCCTGGTTCCTTCCACCGGCTATATAAAGCTCTTCGGGTTAGCCATGGTTCCCCCTGGTTTTATTGTGCAAGTTCCCAGAACGTCCGAGCCTGACAACCTGCCTCCTTTTACCTTTCGGCCCAAGCTTTATGAAGCCTTCAAAGAAGCCTTCCAGTGGGCGGGCATCCTGGAAATCAAAAATGTTGGTGACCTCAACCAGGCTATCGCCCACTTGAAGGGGCAAGAAATCGTGGAGGTAGCGGAAGCTTTTCACGAAAAGAAGATCGCACAAATCGCTGACCAGATAAGCCAAAAAAAAGGCGTTGTCCGCATGGCCATGATCGCCGGCCCTTCGTCATCGGGAAAAACTACCTTTGCGCGGCGTCTGCTTATCCAGCTACGGGCTAACGGTTGGAAACCTATTGCCATTTCACTGGATGACTACTTTCGGGAAAGGCAAGACATAGGGGAAGGCAACTTTGAAGAATATGAAAAACCTGAAGCAGTGGACCTCAAACTCTTTGAAAAACAGATGAATGCCCTGATAGAAGGGAAAGAGGTGGAGCTCCCTCATTATAACTTCGTGACCGGCAAACGGGAATTCCGCGGGCACAAAGCGCAGCTTTCCCGGGAAGGCATTGTAGTAGTTGAAGGGCTCCATGCCCTCAATCCAAAAATCAGCAAAGATATATCGAGAGAAAACAAGTTTAATATCTACGTGAGTGCTGTGACACAAATCAGCATAGATGATCACAACCGGATTTCCACTACCGACAGCCGGCTCATAAGGCGCTTGGTGAGAGACAGCCAATTTCGAGGTCGTGACGCTCATGAGGTTTTCCACATGTGGCCTCATGTACGTCAGGGGGAAGAAAAATACATTTTCCCGTTCCAAGAGGAAGCTGATGTCTTCTTTAACTCGTCCCTCATATTCGAACTGTCAATTCTCCGCCAGTACGCCGAACCCCTTCTGCGTGGCATAACTCCGGAAAATCCCATGTATCTTGAAGCCTACCGCTTATATGCCTTCCTCAACCACTTTATGCCCCTCAACCCTTCATCCGTACCCTCGAACTCCATTTTGCGGGAATTTATCGGGCGGGCTGTTTGATTTTCCTTTTTTCAGTCATTCCTCCACCGCAACAACTTGATTCTTGAAAAGTGGAGCTTTTCAGTAGTCTTCCTTTCGCTGGGCTTCCTGTAACAGAACGAGCGCTGAACGCAGCAGTCCCCAGCGGGGTGATCCTTCTTTGACCGGAATCCCCTCCTGCAAAGAGCGTAACGCTCCTTCGATTTCCCGAAGCACGCTTACTTGCGCTGACACAACTTCCCCCTCTTCGGCCAATGTCTCCCTGCTGATATCCAAAACACCGCCTGGATAAGGCACAATAGCTCTTTTCCCTTCTAATTCCAATCCGGAGGCCAGGGCAAGAGCACTTTCCTCCTCACCATGTACCACTACAAACAGCGGGTTATTTTTGAATTGCCCTGCCCAGCGGAGAAGATCCGTGCGGCCGGCATGGGAAGAAAAGCCGTTGATTGTAGCGAATTTTGCTCTCACAACCACATCTTCTCCAAGTATCCGTACCGATGAAGCTCCTTGAATAAGCCTTCGGCCAAGCGTTCCTCCCGCCTGATAGCCCACAAAAATAACCCTTGTCGAGTCCTTCCACAGAGAATGTTTGAGGTGATGAAGAATACGCCCACCGTTGCACATACCACTCCCGGCAATCACAATAGCCTGTTTCTCGTCGTTCAGGTCACGGGATTCTTGGGGAGACGACACAAAGTTCAGTCCCGGAAACTGAAAGGGACTTTTTCCCGACAAGGTAATCTTCTGGATTTCACCCGAAAACTGGGTACGGTATTTCTCGTAAATCTCAGTAGCGCGCTTCCCCATGGGACTGTCAAAAAACACCGGCAAGTCCACTCGCGCATTGAAATGCAGCAGGGAAAGTTCGTACAACACCCGCTGCGCACGGTCCACCACAAAAGAGGGAATCAAGACCTTTCCTCCCTCCTGCGCAGCTTCGGCCAGCACGGAGGCAAACTCCTGGCGCGTACTTTCAAGGGTGCGGTGATCTCGGTTACCGTAGGTTGATTCCAACACCACACAGTCTGCATCATTAATAACCGGCGGTGAACCATCCATCACACCGAAAAAAGGTCCCAAGTCCCCGGTAAAAACAATCTTTTTCTCTTCCGCCCAAATCTCGAGAACAGCGGCACCCAGAATATGCGCAGCGTTCCTGAAAACCAGGTCCACGCCCTTCCTCGAAACCAGTTCGTCATAGGCCACCGGTTCCAAGAGCGAAAGCGCACCCTTGACATCCTCTTCACTATAGAGAGGTTCAACCGGAGATTGGCCTTTTCTCCTCCTTTTACGATTTGCTCTTTCAGATTCCTCACGCATAATTTTCGCTGTATCAAGCCACAGAACCTCTGCAAGCTCAATAGTAGGCCCGGTGGCGTAGACTGGACCACGAAATCCCTGGCGATACAAAAGAGGAATGCGCCCCGAATGATCCAGGTGGGCATGGGTAAGCAGGACACACGAAAGCGAGGCAGGATCGAAGGGGAGGGGTTCCCTGTTGCGCTCTTCCCTTCCTCCCTGCACCAATCCACAATCAACAAGATAATCGCCTTCCTGACCGGAAAGAAGAAAACATGATCCTGTTACTTCACGAGCCGCTCCGAAAAAAGTAAGTTTCATCCTCTCAGTTCCTCCATCTATGTTCAACTAAGCCCGGATACCAGGTCTCGCAGAAAGTCTTCCAGAGCAGGCCGGATATCGTCTCGCTTCATGGCATAGGCGATATTCGCTTTCAAGTACCCAACTTTGTCACCTACACCGTACAATGTGCCATCAAAACGATAGGCGTACACTTTCTCCTTGCCAATGAGATTCTTCATGGCA
>SKXZ01000174.1 GCA_007128145.1 Candidatus Nitricultor lacus
ACCGTCACTCACTATGGCGTATGTATAATGGTCAATGATATTGTGCCCGGGGCGATTGTAACGCGCCGAGAGATTCGCTTCGGCGATCGCGACTCCAATTCCGGTGGCAAAACCTTGGCCGAGCGGTCCTGTAGTGGTTTCCACTCCGTAGTCAGGTTCATATTCGGGGTGGCCGGGGGTTGCGCTTCCCCACTGGCGGAAACGTTTCAGTTCTTCTAATGTCATTTTTTCAAAACCAGCAAGATGAAGGAGGGAATACAAGAGTGCTGATCCATGACCGGCTGAGAGGAGAAAACGGTCCCGGTCAAACCAACGTGGGTTTTTGGGATCATACTTCATTACCCGGCCGAAGAGGACATACGCCATGGGAGCGGCGCCAAGCGGCATCCCAGGGTGGCCGGATTTGGCCTTTTGTACCGTATCGAGGGCGAGCATTCTGATAGTGTCAACGCACAGTTGGTCAATGTTTTTGTTCAAAGGATGTCACCTCCTGAAAGATATCGTTTGAGAATTTGAGAATATGACAAAAATGCTGATGAGTGGCAAAAGATTCACTCTCTTTACCCTTTTTTGTGACTCGCCGCTTGCACGTTACTTCTTGGGGAATTTCTACCAACCTATCCTACCCGTTGCCGGAAGCAATGTAAAGGCCGTTCATTTAATATATGGGGTGCTGAACCTGCCTGGTTAAAGAGGATCGGAGAGGGAAGAGGGCCGTTTGCATTGATAAAATTAATTTAACAATTTATAATATAAATTCGAGTATATATCAAGCAAAAGGGAGGAAAAATCGTGGCGGATTCGGAAACAGTGGAAACGAAAGACAGAAAAAGTATAACAGAAATAACAGCGGAAGAGCTTCAGGCAGTGGAAAGACTCTTGGAGGAATATAAGGGAAAGCCCGGGATGCTTATCCAGGCCCTTCATGCTGTCCAGAATATGGTAGGGTTTCTTCCGCCTGAAGTACTTCGTGTGGTAGCGCGCACTTTGGATATCCCGCTAAGCGAAGTATTCGGAGTGGTGACCTTTTATCATTTTTTCTCGATGAAACCCCGTGGGAAATACATAGTACAAATTTGCCTGGGTACGGCGTGCTATGTGCGAGGAGGTCAGGAAATTCTCAATCGCCTGAAAAAAGATTTTGAGCTTGAAATAGGAGACGTAACGCCTGACGGTTTGTATTCGCTTGAAGTTATGCGCTGTGCCGGAGCGTGTGGTTTGGCACCGGTTGTCATGATTGACAATGATGTTCACAAAAGGGTGAATCCATCACAGATAACCCAGATAGTTCAAAGTTATCAGTGATCGTAAATGAAAGAACTCGCCCTTCATGTTCTGGATATAGCGGAAAACTCGGTACGAGCCAGGGCGGACCGTATTAAAATAGAAGTTCTGGAGAACGTGGGGGAAGACGTATTGGAAATTGCAGTGGAAGATAATGGAGAAGGCATGGATGAAGCAATGATGAAAAGGGTAAGAGATCCCTTTTTTACCGGTCAGAGTAAGAAAAAAAAGATTGGGTTGGGCATCCCTCTTTTGGAACAACTGGCGGAACATTGTGATGGTAAGTTGGATATTTCATCACAGCCTCGTCTGGGTACAAAAGTACGGGCATGTTTCCGTCGTAGCCATATCGATCTTCCTCCCTTGGGAAGCATGGCGGATACGCTCATAGCACTTTTTGGATCTCACCCGCATATTGATATTATTTATGAACACGAGGTTGAAGAATGCCGCTGGTCTTTCAGCAGCCGTAAGTTGCTTGAAGAAATCGGGTTGACAACCCTCGGAGAAATGTCACAAGTTTTACCCGGTATCAGGGATTGGATAGAGTATCATGAACAACACCTTCAGGAAGGAGCGAAGAATTTATGAAGATCACGAGTATCGATGATCTGAAAAAAATCAAGGACGAGGCACAAAAAATGACAGCCTTACGGGAAGGACAGGCGGAGTTCAAGGTCATTGTATGTATGGGGACCTGTGGAATCGCCGCCGGCGCACGGCAGGTAATGTCCGCCTTGCTTGATGAAATCGGAAAGAGAGGATTGACAAACGTCACAGTCACCCAGGCAGGTTGCATCGGTTTGTGTGACCGCGAGCCTTTGGTGAGTGTAGAAAAAGGGAACGAGAAGGTCTTTTACGGTGATCTTACCACGGAAAAGGTCAGGCAAGTAGTTGCTTCTCACTTGGTGAACGGACAGATCCAGGGCGAGTGGGTCGTTCACGTAGAACGATAGACCCCGGCAGGAGGGAACAAAGCATGGCAGATAAGGAAAGAAACCAGCTTCTTTTGTGTGCCGGTGCGGCGTGTATATCATCCGGTGCATTGAAAATCAAGGAAGTCCTGGTTCAAGAGCTGCAGAAAAACGGTCTGGAAAGTGAAGTGAAACTTGTGGAAACAGGCTGTGTTGGGCCTTGTAACCTGGGTCCCCTGCTTGTTGTGTACCCTGAGGGTGTATTCTACCAGAGCCTGGTGCCGGAAGATGCCCGTGAACTTGTGGAAGAACACCTGTTGAAAGGCAGGATAGTTGAGCGTCTTTTATATCGACCCACAGAAGAGAAGGTAAAAACCTTCATCGGAGAAATAGATTTTTTTAAAAAACAAGAAAAAATTGCTCTGCGTAACAGCGGCATGATTAATCCCCTGAATATTGAGGAATATATTGCCAGGGATGGTTACCAGGCTCTAGCCAAGGTGCTGACACAGATGTCTCCCGAAGAAGTTATCAATGAGGTGAAAAGGTCAGGCTTGAGAGGGAGAGGAGGCGGCGGGTTTTCTGCCGGCTTGAAGTGGGAGTTTACCAGGAACAGCACCGAAAAACCTAAGTATGTTATATGTAATGCTGACGAAGGTGACCCGGGAGCGTTCATGGACCGCTCTATCCTCGAGGGAGACCCCCATACTGTACTCGAAGCGATGGTGATTGCCGGATACGCTATAGGCAGTGACCAGGGGTACGTATATGTGAGAGCAGAATATCCCTTAGCCGTGGAACGGCTTAATCACGCTATTGCCCAGGCTCGTGAGTATGGTCTGCTGGGAGAGAACCTTTTCAATTCAGGATTTCATTTCAACGTGGAAATACGAATCGGAGCCGGAGCGTTCGTCTGCGGTGAAGAAACGGCTCTCATAGCCAGCGTAGAAGGGAAAAGAGGGATGCCACGTCCCAAGCCTCCTTTTCCCGCTCAAGCTGGTTTATGGGAGAAGCCTACGCTCATAAATAATGTGGAAACATGGGCAAATATCCCTCCCATAATTCTGCAGGGTGCGGAATGGTTTGCCTCCATGGGAACAGAAAAGAGTAAGGGTACAAAGGTATTTGCCCTGGCTGGCGATGTCAACAACACCGGCTTGGTCGAAATACCCATGGGAATGTCGCTGGGAGAAATCGTGTATGATCTGGGAGGCGGCATCCGTGGCGGGAAACGCCTTAAAGCCGTTCAAATTGGCGGACCCTCTGGAGGTTGTATTCCCCTGGAGCATCTCAACGTTCCTATCGACTATGACTCTCTCAAAGAGTTGGGAGCGATAATGGGTTCAGGTGGCCTGATTGTTATGGACGAAGATACCTGTATGGTTGACCTGGCCCGTTTTTTCCTGGAATTTGTCCAGGACGAGTCGTGTGGGAAATGTACACCATGTCGCATTGGGACGAAACGGATGTTGGAGATACTGCAGCGCATAACTGATGGTGAAGGCCGGGAGGGGGATGTCGAAACCCTGGAAGACTTGGCATATACCATCAAAGCGACAGCGTTGTGCGGTTTGGGTCAAACAGCACCGAACCCCGTACTCAGCACATTACGGTATTTTCGTGATGAGTATGAGGCCCATATACGGGAAAAGCGCTGTCCGGCCGTGGTTTGCCGCCCATTGTTTGTTTCTCCCTGCCAGCATGCCTGTCCCCTGGGCATTGATGTTCCCGGGTATATTTCCTGCATAAAAGAAGGAAACTATATAGATGCCTTACAAATCATTCGAGAAGATAATCCCCTGCCCTCGGTTTGTGGCAGGGTTTGTCACAAGCCATGTGAAGCCAAGTGCCGCCGCAACCAGATTGACGAACCCGCAGCCATTGATGACCTGAAAAGGTTTGTAGCAGATTATGCGCGGAGAAACCATTTATCTTTGGCGGTGGTTATGGAGCGGCGTCGTGAAGAATCGGTAGCGGTCGTGGGATCAGGGCCTTCCGGGCTTACCTGTGCGCACTATCTCGCACGCAAGGGATATAACGTCACGGTTTACGAAGAATTGCCGGTTGTGGGAGGTATGCTGGCAGCGGGAATACCAGCATATCGTTTGCCACGTGAACCCTTGCAATACGACATCGACCAGTTGCGTGCCATGGGTGTGAAGTTCGAGACCAACAAGTCGCTGGGCAAGGATTTCACCTTGCAGAGCCTGCGCGATGAGTTTGACGCTGTTTTCCTCGCTGTGGGAGCATGGAAAAATGCACCACTGGGTATACCGGGAGAAAACCTGCAAGGAGTGTACGCAGGTTTGGATTTCCTGAAAAACATTAATTTGGGTGGCACCGTGGAAGTTCCGCGCAAGGTTGCGGTTGTTGGAGGCGGGAATGCCGCGATGGATGCTGCACGTATCCTGCTACGGATGGGGGCAGAAGAGGTCAACGTGATATATCGTCGCACACGTTCAGAAATGCCGGCGATTCCGGAAGAAATCGAGGATGCTGAATTTGAAGGTGTACGTTTCAACTTTCTTATGAATCCCCTTGAAGTGATTGGGGATGAAGAAGGGAGAGTAGCCGGTTTACGCGTACAGAGGATGCGTCTGGGAGAATTTGACCGTAGTGGGCGCCGCCGGCCGGCGCCGGTTGAGGGAGCTGAAACAACCATATTCTGTCAATTGGTTATTACAGCAGTGGGTCAAATACCGGATGTAGAAGGTTTTGAAGCAGGATTGGAAAAGGACTATCGCGGAAATGTCGTTGTTGACCCATATACCCTTATGACTTCTATTCCTGCTGTGTTTGCTGGTGGAGATATGACCGGCGAGGAAGCAACCGTTGTCCATGCCATGGCCCAGGGAAAAAAGGCTGCTTACAGTATTCATGATTTCCTGAAGAGCGATGAAGAAGAGGAAACGGTTATTGTGGGTCCAAAAAGAATCAAGGCCGTTGAAGATACACCGGTTCTGGGTGAGATACCCAGGACAAAGGCGGCTGAGCTTCCGGTGAGGGAACGGGTATGCAGTTTCGCCGAGGTAAGGATGTGTATGAACGAGGAACAAGCCCGCCATGAAGCAGAGAGATGTTTGCGCTGTGATTTGGAAAAGACCATGAAACATTTCCAATCGGAGGCGGATGAAGTGGAAGTAGAAGAGGAAGTGGAGGAGGAGGCCTGATGGAAGCTGTAAAGGGAGAAAACCTGGTATACAACGAGGTTGACGAAATCCTGGAAAAATACCAGGACGAGAAGACACCACTGTTAGCTGTGTTGCAGGATGTTTCCCGCAAATGGGGATATCTTCCTCGGGATGTGATGGGGTATGTGGCCAAAAAGCTTGACTTGCCTTCCGCTCAGGTGTGGGGGGCGGCTACCTTCTATTCCTTTTTCGAAACGGAGCCGGTGGGGCAATATATGGTTCGGGTCTGCAAAAGCGCCCCCTGTCATGTTCTGGGTGCTCTCAATGTTGTGCGTGCTCTTGAGCAGGAACTGGGAGTAAAAGTGGGGGAAACAACGCGGGATGGGAAATTTACTCTGCAGGCCACAAGCTGTCTGGGAGTATGTGGTGTGGCACCCGCGATGATGGTTAATGAAATAACCTACGGGAACCTGACCGAGGAACGCATTCGTGAAGTCCTCGCGCTCTATGAATAGGGGGTATATGATGCTCTATCGTGCTCATGTTTTAGTTGAGATGACAAGTAATTCTATCCACCTCGGCGCTTCCCAGGTCAAAGAAAGGTTGGAAAGGGAAATTGCCCAGGCCGGTCTCTCCAGCGAGATAAAGGTGTTGGAGACGGGGCCGCTGGGAGGAGGGGTTCCTTCTCCTTTTTTAATGGTATATCCTGACAATGTCATGTACGCTCCGGTTCATGTGTCCGATATTGAGGAAATCGTCACTGAGCATTTACTCAAAGGAAGACCCGTTGAGAGACTTATTGCAGCCGGAGCAAGGCCGGAACGAAAAGAGGGATATTTTCAGCCCTCTCCTTTGGCGAAGGAAAAGCGTGTCGTATTGCGAAACAGTGGTCTCATAGATCCAGGCAGTATTGAAGACTACATTGCCCGTGACGGTTATCTGGCTCTTGGTAAAGCTCTCTCAATGACCCGTCAGCAAGTTGTTGACATGATAAAGGATTCAGGTCTATTGGGCCGGGGAGGAGCGGGATTTCCCACCGGCTTGAAGCTTGAGTTCACCATGAAAGCTGCCGGTGATGAAAAATACGTGGTGTGCAACGCTGATGAAGGGGAGCCAGGCACTTTCAAGGATCGCCTTATCCTCGAAGGTGATCCACATTCGATTTTGGAGGCGATGGCAATATGCGCTTATGCGGTGGGAGCAGATGAGGGGTATATTTACATTCGAGCAGAATACCCGGAAAGCATCCGTGCCGTGGAAAAAGCCATAGAAAGTGCAACGGAATCCGGCCTCCTCGGTGATGGAATTTTGGGGTCGGATTTTTCCTTCCGGGCAAAGATTCGCCAAGGTGCAGGAGCGTATATCTGTGGTGAGGAAACCTCTCTTCTTGAGTCTATAGAAGGGAAGCGTGGTGAGCCGCGCGTCAAGCCTCCCTATCCGCCCCAGGCCGGCTTGTGGGGAAAGCCTACGGCAATCAACAACGTGGAGACACTGGCCAGTATCCCTCCCATAATCTTGCATGGAGCTGATTGGTTCAAGAATATTGGAACGCCGACGTGTCCGGGAACGAAGGTGTTTACTTTAACCGGCAATGTGAATATGCTGGGTCTTATAGAGGTTCCCATGGGCATCACTCTGCGGGAATTACTCTATGATGTAGGTGGCGGCATCCGTGGTGGACGGGAAATGAAGGTGGTCCAGACGGGAGGGCCCTCAGGCGGAACCATGACCCCGGATATGCTTGATGTTCCCATGGCTTTTGACACCCTTACTCAATTCAACTCGGCTCTGGGTTCGGGGGCTCTCATTGTCATTGATGACAGTCATTGTATCGTTGACGTGGTGAAAAATTTCTGTGAGTTTTTCCTCCATGAATCCTGTGGAAAATGTACCCCCTGCCGGATCGGCAATAAGCGGATCGTTGAGATATTGGACCGGATTCAGAGGGGGAAAGGGCAGGAAAATGATCTTGAACTATTACGCATACTTGGAGAAAACATGAAGGAAACGTCTTTTTGTGGATTGGGACAAGCAGCACCCAATCCCCTGATGAAGTGTTTGGATTATTTCCGGGAAGAGTTCGAAAAACACGTTACAGAACACTTGTGTGATTGTCAGGTATGCGAAATGAAACCGAAAAGGAAAAAACTGAGCGTATAAATACTCGGGGATGAATTTCGTGTATTTCCCATCCCCCTTTTGTTTTACAAAGGCAGTACAGATGAAAAGCGAGAATCTTAAAAAGTGAAGGAGTGAAAGGCATGGCCAAGGTCGCCGGCGATATAAAAAGCGAACAAGAACAGGAAAACATGGTAAATTTACTGCTGGATGAAAAGGAAATCCAGGTACCGGCAAGTGCTACAGTGCTTGAAGCGTGTAAATTGGCGGGCATCAATATTCCGACTCTGTGTCACATGGATGGCCTCACGCCTTATGGCGGGTGTAGAATTTGTTTGGTGGAAATAGAGGGGCAACCGACGCTTACGGCTTCCTGTGTAACCCCGGTGCGGGAAGGGATGAAAATACAGACCTCATCCAAAAAAGTGCGGGAAGCCCGCAAAGCAAATCTCGAACTTCTTTTGTCCAACCACCCTCTCGATTGTCAACTGTGCGACCGCAACCAATCTTGTGAATTACAGGACTTGGCTTATGAATTCGGAGTGCGGAAAATTCGTTTTCAGGGTGAGCAGCAACATCACGAAGTGGATCTCTCCAGTCCTTCGGTGAAGCGGGATCTTGACCGGTGTATTCTCTGCGGCAGGTGTATTCGCACCTGTGCCGAGATCCAAAGCGTGTTTGCCATTGATTTCGCAAACCGCGGATTTGAATCATATATCAGTCCATCACTGGGTCTGCCTCTCGGAGAGAGCGTCTGTATCAATTGTGGACAATGTATACATGCCTGCCCGACGGGAGCTTTGTCTGAAGTTGAGCACGTGGAACAGGTATGGGATGCGATCAATGACCCGGAAAAAACGGTTATTCTGCAGACTGCCCCGGCAATCAGGGTGAGTATCGGTGAACCTTTTGGAATGCCCCAGGGAACGATTTCCACCGGCAAGATGGTGGCCTCGTTCAGGCGCCTGGGCTTTGATTATGTATTCGACACAAATTTCTCTGCTGACCTCACAATTATCGAAGAAGGAACAGAGTTTATTACCCGCCTGACACAGGGAGGGAAACTTCCTCTCATCACTTCCTGCAGCCCCGGCTGGATTAAATTCATGGAACACTTTTATCCGGAGCTTATGGAAAATGTCTCTACCTGTAAATCTCCCCAGCAAATGATGGGTGCCCTGGTCAAGACCTATTTTGCCCAGAAAATAGGGGTAGAAGCGAAGGATATTGTGATGGCTTCTATAATGCCCTGTACGGCAAAAAAATACGAGTGCCAGCGTGATGAAATGAAGGCCTCTGGTTACCAGGACGTAGATTACACGCTCACCACAAGGGAAGCAGCACGCATGTTGAGGGAAAAAGGAATCAATCTTGCCGAGATGCCGGAAGAGGAATTTGATGATCCACTGGGTATTTCCACCGGAGCGGCCGCAGTTTTCGGAGCCACCGGAGGTGTGATGGAAGCGGCTCTGCGTACCGTGTATGAAAAAGTGACCGGTGAAACCCTGCCCAAACTTGATTTCATGGATGTGCGGGGGATAGACGGTGTAAAAGAAGCCATTGTGGATGTAAAGGGCACCCCGGTAAGGGTTGCCGTGTCACATGGTCTGGGAAATGCCCGTACACTTCTCGATAAAGTTCGGGCTGGCGATGTTGCCTACCACTTCATCGAAATCATGGCTTGTCCAGGCGGCTGCATAGGTGGCGGAGGCCAACCAATTCCGACGAATTTGGATGTCCGAATGAAGCGGATCGAGGCCATCTACAATCTTGATCGTTCCCTGCCTGTGCGCAAGTCCCATGATAACCCCGCTATTCAGAAACTGTACGAAGACTTTTTGGGAGAACCCAACGGAGAAAAGGCACACCACCTCCTGCACACTCATTACAGTTGCCGGGATAAAATGTAGTTTCAGGTTCGATATTGCCTGGAATCGAAAGCGCTGTCAGTTCGATAGGACTCATAAACCCTGATGCGAAGCGAGCTGGAAAAAACAGTGCGGAAACTCCTTATGCTGCGTTTGACGAGGCGGGGGCTGGAAACGGGCTTCCCATAACCGTGCCAGTCCTCGCCCCGTCTTCGAGGGTTGTGGGATGAAATTCCCGGGGCTACCCGGCAGACGTAAGTCGTGAGACGTATAAAGGCAGGAATTGCCCTTCGGGCAGTGAGTCGGGAGACGGAGTAAGGTTTGAACTGCGTGAGGAGTGAGTGAGGGGCTGAAAGGCCGTAAGTCGTGAGTCGTAAGTGGCTAGGTTTAAAGAGCTAAGGTAGCTTTGCATTATACTGCTTACTTTTCACCTCTTACCTCTCACTGCCTTTAACATTCTGACTTCTGAATACGGAATCTTGGATACTGCATAAAGTCGATTGAAGCCATGGCACCAGCGGTGTACAATATCAACATGGAGGAGTATATTCTTGCAGTTGATCCAGGAAAAGGAAAGATCGGCCTTGCCTTGTTGGATGGGAGGGGGAATCCGGTTCGTCTTCTCATCACAACTCCTGATGAATTTTTGCATTGGCTGAAAATATGGAGCGAAGAATACCATCTTTTACAAGCAGTTGTAGGTAACAGCACGGGAAAAGACCTGGTTCTCAAGGATATCCGTCATTGTTTACTCCCCTATACACTCATAGATGAGCGTAACAGTACACAGGAAGCGCGGCTTCTCTATTTTGAATTCAATCCTCCCCGCGGTTGGCGACGTCTCTTTCCCCGCTCTTTACAGTATCCGTCACGGCCATTTGACGATTTTCAAGCAGCGGTAATAGGAAGACGATATTTGCAATCACGCATAAAGGCTGGTGAAGCGAAGTGAATTCTGAATCTCTTGCGAACAAGGATATAGTGGCCTTGGCACGCCGTTCAATAGAATACTATATCCACAATCGTGAGATTATGCCCATATCTTCTGATATTGATCGCACACTCCTTACGCATCGTGCAGGGGTTTTTGTCTGTTTGAAGAAAAATGGGAAATTACGAGGTTGCATAGGAACGTTTGAACCGAGATGCTCTTCTGTAGCCGAAGAAATTGTGAAAAGCGCGGTTCAAGCATCTTTTTGCGACCCCCGGTTTTCTCCACTTCGGGAGGAGGAGTTGAACGAGGTGCGTTTATCAGTAGATATATTGACGTATCCTGAAAAAGTGAGTGGCTTTGAAGAACTCGATCCCTCCCGCTATGGTGTGATCGTGGAGTGGGAAGAAAAGAAAGGTCTTTTACTACCTGATATCGAAGGAGTGGATACGGTGGAATACCAGGTAGATATAGCGCGGCAGAAAGCAGGAATCCCTCCCCATGCTCCCTTCATTTTGTATCGCTTCAGCGTGGAACGTTTTACCGAACCTGAAAAGGGAAAGGGATTTGGCCATGGTTGAGGCGAGGTTCTGGAATACCGTAACAGGAAAGAAGGTGCAGTGTTTTTTATGCCCCCATCATTGCATGATTTCTGCTCAAAAAAGCGGCATATGTCGTGTACGGACGAATCAGAACGGTATTCTCGTTCCTGAAACCTATGCCCGGGTTTCTTCCATCGCAGTGGATCCTGTAGAAAAAAAACCTTTGTATCATTTTTTTCCCGGTAGCCGAATTTTTTCAATGGGAAGTGTGGGGTGTAACTTGGGATGTTATTTTTGCCAGAACTGGCGCATATCACAGGCCTCTCCCCTCGAGTGCCCCTTGCAGGATGTATCTCCTGAGGAAGCCGTTAAGCGGGCTATGGAAGAAAATACAGTGGGGATCGCTTTTACTTATAACGAACCATTCATATGGTGGGAATATGTGTTTGATACTGCTAAACTTGCCCGCAAGAAAGGGTTAAAGGTAGTCTTTGTTACCAACGGGTATATCGAGAAGGAGCCCCTGAGAGAACTCCTTCCGCTGTCAGACGCTATGAACATAGACCTGAAAGCCATGGATGACAGCTTTTATCGCAAATATTGCAAGGGTCGCCTGCAACCGGTTATCGATACAATTACCATGATTCATGAAGCAGGTATTCACCTGGAAATAACGAATCTGCTCCTCGCTGGATTGAACGATTCACCGGTTGCCATTGAACGCCTGGTGGAGTGGGTATACAACCTGGATTCTGAAATACCATTGCATTTTTCCAGGGCATTTCCCGCCTATCAATGCAACCTCCCGCCAACTCCTCCCGCGGTAATGGGAAGGGTATGGAGACAGGCACGCGAAAAGCTTTCCTATGTATACCAGGGGAACATTGCCGCCGATGAAGCAAGTTCTACCTTTTGTAGTTCTTGTGGGAAACTCTTGGTAGAAAGGTCCGGGTATGCCGTATCTTCCGTCGGCTTGCAGAGGGATAGGTGCAGACACTGTGGAAAACAAGTCAAAATGGTGGTGAAGTGAAGCGTTTATTGCCATTACTTGTGCCGACAGTTGTCGTATTAATTTTGTGGGCGGGAATAGAGGCCCGGAACAGGCATCCGGTGGATAGGGTATTCATGGGATTTGATACCTGGATCGAAGTAGAAGTTCTCCGCCAACATCTTGATCTGCTCGATACCTTTCATGTCTACATAGAAGAAATGGATGCTCTCTGGGATCGGTATTCTCAGGAAAGCCTTCTATCCCAAATCAACGAAAGTAACATGGTGGTGAAAGTTGACGAAGAAACGTTTCAGTTCCTCAAGCGCACGTTGGATATTTCAACCAAAACACATGGTTACTTTACTTTGCTTGCTGGCTCGTTAAGCGATCTATGGGGATTTGGCTCGGAACCCCGTATCCCACAAGAGGAAGAAATAGAGCAAGCAGTTGAACTCATACGTGAATCACGAATAGAATTACGTGAAGAATCGAGGGAGGTTGCACGGATCGGGCAAGCTACTCTTGATTTTGGAGGAGCAGCAAAGGGTTTCCTGGTGGAGCGGCTGGGGGAATTCTTGCAGGAAGAGGAGGCGTCTGAAGGCTTGATAAATGCGGGGGGAACGATATATTCCCTGGGCAGAAACACCGTGGTAGGCATTATTCATCCCCGGGAGGATTCGCTGATAGGTTCCCTCAATATACGTGACCAGGCTGTTTCCACCTCCGGCGATTACTATCGTTATTTTGACGCAGATGGGGTACGGTATCATCATATATTCAACCCCCTGGATGGCTATCCAAACCAGGATTTTGCCAGTGTTACAGTAGTTGACGAAAGTGCCCTGAAAACTGATATTCTTGCTACGGCTGTTATGGCCGGGGGGAAAGAAGCGTTTATGATGGTTGCAGATACCTTTCCCGGGGTTCCCCTGATCGCGGTCACTCCAAAGGGAGATATTATTGCCAACAGGGAGGGAGAAGAGATATTCACTCCCTTCGAGAAGAAAGACGAAAAAAGGATATTCAACTGAATGCATAGAAAATATCTTTTACTGATTGTTGTTTTGTTAATTTCATTGCAATTGGTTATTTTTTCTGCAGGAGAGGGGAGCGTATCCCGCTTTTTTGGAAATTTCCGGAATATTGCGGTTCCTTTTTCCAGGGGTTGGACCGTGGTAAGGGAAGGAATAAGCGGTTGGCGTGAATACTTTTTTTTAAATAAAGAAACAGCTGTAACGAATCGTGAACTGCTTAAAGAAGTCGGTCGACTCGAAAATGAAAATGCACTTTTGTATGAAAAGGTGAGGGAACTCACCATGAAGGTGGAAGCCAGCCTGATCGAGGAAAGAATCCCGTTTGAGGTTGTCCCGGCAAATGTCATAGGAAGAGATCCTTATGACTGGTTGGGAAAATTGGTTATTGACCAGGGAAGTCGAGAAGGGATTCAGACAGGACTTACAGTTGTAACTTATGAGGGCATGGTGGGTCGGGTGGAAGAGGTTTATGAGAATTATTCAGAGGTACGTCTTATTCTCAGCTCAGAACTTGCAACTGGTGCGATTATCCAAAGCACACGGGATATAGGTGTGGTTGTGGGCAAAGGAGAAGGCTTGTGTTCATTGCAGTACATTTACAGGGATTCAAATGTTGAAATCGGTGATTTAGTTGTTACCTCGGGGCTGGGAATAAGTACCCCTCGTGGGATTGTTATCGGTAATGTGGTGGAGGTGAGAGAGTTGGAGGGAAGCCTTTTTAAGGATGTGATGGTGGAACCGGCCTGTGATTTTTCCACCTTGGAACAAACATTCATTATACGAAGCGTCCAATAGGGGGGTTCGATGTCATTTTTCGAGGTTGCACTGCCTGTAAGTGTGTATGTTGTATTGTCCACCTTCATAAATAGCTTTCTCGCTCCTTTTTGGCCTCCTGTGGCTGTTTTGAGCACCTTGGCTTCACTGGCGGTTTTTTTTATGGCAAGGGAGAGTCGTGCTGGAGTTGTACTCGGTATAGTTGTTCTGCTCGGTACGGTGGCTGATGTATTTTCTTATGCTCCCTTTGGCACTCACCTATTGTATACGGCTGTCCTTTTTCTTTTCGCGGGTTTATGGGTCGATATATTTTCAAGTACGATGGCTTCGATCATAGGATTTCTGTGCCTGGTTCCTGTAATTGATTATTTTTTTGCCAGGTTTATCAGTTTTTTATCAAACGTGGCAGGGTATGGCAGTGGATTGTTCTTTGTTCTCACACTCTCCATACCCTTAAATATAGCTTTGTATGTTGCCTATGTATCGGTTATGCCCTTGAGGAAAACAGAAGATGTGGAATGAACAACCAAAAGCAAAAACAAATCTGAGAATCGAATCAATGGTGTGGGTGTTTCTTGGTATACTCCTGTTTCTTTTAGTGCGCCTTTGGTTTCTGAGTGTACTGGAAACAAGCCTTTACCAGCAAAAATCCGAACTGAACAGGATGAGGGTTACTCCGTTATTAGCTCCGCGAGGGAATATTTACGACCGTTATGAGAAAGTGCTGGCCCAGGATGTTCCGCGTTATGCAGTATCTTTACTTCCCGGTGATGTGAGTATACATGAAAGCAGGGAAAATCTGGAATTGGTCCTTGGCCGTGAAATTGATGTTCGTCCCAGGGAGAGAGTTTCAGGAGAAGTATTGCTTGCAAATTCCATTACCCTGGAGGAAGTATCCCGCATAGAAGAGGCAAACCGCGAGCTTCCCGGAATAATGGTGGAAGCTCAGCCAAGCAGGGTGTATCCTGCCGGTCCAGCAGCTTCCCACGTTATAGGATACATTGGAAGAATAAACGAAGAAGAGCTAAGGAATCTGGGAAAACATGGGTATACAGGAGAAGACATGGTGGGAAAAAGTGGGGTCGAAATGTTTTATGAAAATATTCTTCAGGGGGAGAAAGGCTATCGCCGGGTTGAAGTAGACGCGCTGGGTAAGATTGTTCGGGTGCTGGATTATTATCCGCCTCGATTTCATAATTCACTGGTGCTTACATTGGACAGGGAGTTTCAGGAATTCTGTTACTCTCTGCTGGAGGGTGAAAGCGGGGTTATTATTGTCGGAAATCCTAAAAGTGGAGAAATACTGGCCATGGTCAGCCGCCCCGCCTTCAATCCCAATGTATTGGTTAAGGGGGTAACCCAGCAAGAGTGGCAAAGTATGGTTGATGATGAACAACATTCTTTCACCAGTCGTGCTTTGCAGGCTCTTTATCCTCCAGGTTCTGTTTTTAAGCCCGTGATAGCAGCGGCGGCGCTGGAAGAAGGAAAAGTTGGTTCTGACGCGAGGACATTCTGCCCGGGTTATTTTGATTACGGAGACCGGCGTTATTACTGTTGGAGGCGTTCAGGCCATGGATCTCTCAACCTGACAGATGCCATCAGTCAGTCCTGTAATGTCACTTTCTATAATTTGGGCTTAAGTCTCGGGCCTGAAGGGATAAGCAGATGGGCAAGAACATTTCAAATCGGCGAAAACACGGGAATCGATCTTCCTGATGTTCAAGACGCACTTCTTCCTGACCCCCGGTGGAAAAGGCAGAATATTGGAGAACAATGGTACCCTGGAGACACGATTAACTATTCTATAGGACAGGGGTTTGTTCTTCTCACACCCTTTGATATCTACCGTATGATGACTATTATCGCCATGCGTGGCAATGTTTTCCAGCCTCAATTGATGAGCAAGGTTTTGGATAACAGCGGAAATGTGGTTCGCAATCGAAATCCGGTCCTGGAAAAACACATCGAGATTTCGGATTCAAGCTGGGACATCATAATCGAGGGCATGAAAAAATCGGTCCGGCAGGGAACGGCAACCGCCTGCCGGGGTTTGCCGATAGAACTTGCCGCCAAGACTGGTACTGCCCAAAATCCTCATGGTGAAGATCACTCCTGGTTTGGCGGCTTTTTCCCCGCTGGTTCTCCGGA
>SKXZ01000041.1 GCA_007128145.1 Candidatus Nitricultor lacus
ATAATCACCTGCATGGATGATAAGATTCACTTCTCTTTCACGGAAAACCTCCACGGCCTTTTTCAAATACTGGAGATTGTCATGGCTGTCAGAGAGAATTCCTACTCTCATTTTTTGACCTCCTTCTTTGCCCCTCTTAAAAGCTTTCCCAGTGAATTATTTCTGAAAGCGTTCTTTTTGAAGACATAGACCATCCTTTTTCTCCCTGGTAACCAATCGGGATCAAGCTGATAAGAGAGAAGCCAGGGGGAACTTTTAAAAGCTCCTTCACCTTATTTGCGTATGCTTTCTTATCTCCGGCTACCCAACATGAACCTAAACCGAGAGCATAAGCAGCGTTGAGAATATTCATGGTGGCGGCGCAACCAT
Organism: Candidatus Nitricultor lacus; assembly: GCA_007128145.1. Taxonomy (GTDB): domain Bacteria; phylum Atribacterota; class Atribacteria; order Atribacterales; family Atribacteraceae; genus Nitricultor; species Nitricultor lacus. The sequence continues at coordinate 370 of SKXZ01000041.1, forward strand.
CCTCCAAATAATACTTTGTATTCTTAGACAACACTACTATCAATACAGGAGCTTCCCTGATAAACCCGCCGTAGTCGGTAAGGCTCGCTATCTCTTTTCTCATGGCCGCATTTTCAACCACCACAAACTCCCATGGTTGGATATTATTTGCACTAGGTGCAAGTCGGGCACAATCAAGTATTTCTTTCACTGTTTCACGATCGACGGAATTGTTTTTGAAAGAACGGATAGATCTTCTCTTTTTCAGTGCATCGATGGCTTCCAATTGTCAACCTCCTCTCTCAGCGAAGAAACTGAGCTGTTTGAAACATTTCTCCTTTTCCACTGCTCCAAGTGAACAATCACCGCTCCGTTACAGTTTATACCCAAAATCCCGAAGAAGTTTCTTTCGTTGCTCCTTATCACCAGGCGTCTCGAATCCCTTACTGGAAAAACCATCAACCACACCTAATACTCCCCTTCCCTGCTCCGTTTGAGCCAAAACAACCTGTACGGGATTTGCTGTGGCACAGAATATTCTGCATACTTCGGGCACCATCTTCACAGCATTGAGAACATTCACCGGAAACCCTTCCCTGAGGAAAATAATAAACAGGTGACCCGAGGAAAGTGTATATGCGTTATTTTTCGCCAACTCAATCAATTCTTCATCATTACCGGAATATCGAACCAGGCAAGGACCGGAAGCCTCACAAAAAGCCAATCCGAATTTCAAGGTTGGAGAGGCTCCTGCCAGTACTTCGTGCAAATCTTCAACTGTTTTAATGAAGTGGGAATGACCCATGATGAAATTATGACCATCCGGGTTTTCAATTTTCACAATTTTGTAATCCATTGCTTACCTCCTTTTCTCACTATTCATCTTCCCAAGAGCCTTTTCACCCATTTCCATATCTCGTTGGCCACAAAGGGTACCAGCGATAAAACACAGACTATCACCCATTCAACCGCGTCCAGGGGGGTATTCCCAAATACAATACGAAGCGGTTCAATCAAAATAGTTGAAATAACTATCAAGGCGGAAAGAAAACAGGCTCCAATAAGAGACAGGTTGGTTCGAGGGTCAATGTCCCAGAAGTTACGTACTTCAGAACGAGCGCTGTAGGCTCTCCACAGCTCTGATACAGCGAGAGTGAAAAAAGCCATGGTGCGACCCGTTTCCACACCTCCCCTGCGCAAGCCCAGTAAAAAAGCAGTTACCACAGCCACCGTAATAAATGAAGAAATAAAAAATATGACTTTCAAATAAAACGGTGTGATAATTTCCTCACCCGGGTTTCGCGGAGACCGTTTCATAACCCCCGGTTCGGGAGGATCAACACCCATGGCAAGAGCAGGTAGTCCATCCGTAACCAGGTTCACTAAAAGTATCTGTACTGGAATGAGGGGCCTGGTAAAACCAAAAAGAATGGGGAAAAATATAGAAAAAACCTCTCCAAGGTTACATGAAAGGAGGTATACGACAAATTTCCGTATATTGTCAAAGATGACTCTTCCTTCCTCAATCGCCTTTACAATTGTGGCATAATTATCGTCAAGAAGAACAACATCAGCAACTTCTTTCGCAACATCGGTGCCGGAACCCATGGCCACACCGATATCCGCCCGTTTCAACGCAGGCGCATCATTTACCCCATCACCAGTAACCGCAACTATTTCTTTTCTTTCCTGCAGTGCTTCAACAATTTTTAATTTTTGTTCAGGCCAAACTCGGGCGAATACCTGTACCTTGTCTATCTTTTCACGAAGCTCCTGATCAGAGAGTTTTTCCAGTTCAACCCCGGTCACAACCACACCATCATTTTCTAACATCCCTAAGCTCCGCGCAATTGAACGAGCGGTTACCGGATTATCGCCTGTAACCATTATCGTACGCATGCCGGCACTTTTTGCATCCTGCAAGGCTTTTTTTACTTCCGGACGGGGTGGATCAATCAAACCGGCCAAACCTTCAAACACAAGGTTAACTTCTGTTTCTTCGTCTAAAGGGTCACGATGAACAAGGTCTTTCCAAGCAAACGCCAGCACCCGCAGCCCTTCTTCTGCCATTTGCTCAATGCGTTTACTCACTTGCAAGTATTCTTTTTCCTCCAAGGGAACTTCTACTCCATTACGCATAAAGCGGTTGCAGTGGGCCAGCAAAATATCCGGTGCTCCCTTCACAAGAAGGCGTTCCGATTCTCCCATGCGGTGGATTGTCGACATAATCTTTCTTTTACTGTCAAAGGGTATTTCTTTCAAACGAGGATATGTCTTTCTCAGCTCGTCGACAGCAATTCCCTTTTTTGCGGCAAAATCAACGAGCGCAAGTTCCGTGGGGTCTCCAAAACGCCTCTCTCCATCCACTGAAGCATCATTGCACAGCACAAAGATATCCATAAGTATTTTTTTGCTATCCGAGTCAGCTGGTTGATAACCATTTACTACCTCTTCGGCAGTGAGAAATACCTGTACACCCATTCGGTTTTGCGTCAGTGTACCTGTTTTGTCAGTGCATATGTAAGTGGAACAGCCCAAGGTCTCAACAGAAGGAAGACGTCGCACAATAGCGTTAAAGCGACTCATACGATGTACTCCCAAAGCAAGAACGATTGTAAATATGGTCAGCAATCCACCGGGCACTGCCGCTACGGCCAAACTCACCGCTGTCATAAACATTTCCGCTACCGGTTCACCTCTTAGCCACCCCAGAAAAAAAATAGCTCCACAAAGAAACATAGTTAATGTTCCCAGAAGTTTTCCCAAAGCTGCCAGGCGCTTTTGCAATGGAGTCACAACATCCTTCTCTTGCTCGATCATTTTTGCAACTCTGCCGATTTCCCTATCCATTGCAGTGGCAGTCACAATTCCCCTTCCTCTCCCATAGGTCACAACCGTTCCGGAAAAAACCATGTTTATGCGATCAGGAAGGGGAACATCTCCATCGATCTTTTCTGATGTTTTTTCAACTGGAATTGACTCACCAGTCAATCCTGATTCATCTACACGAAGATTAACAGCTTCCACCAACCTCATATCGGCGGGGATAAAATTTCCCTCGCGCAAAATGACTACATCACCCGGCACGAGGTCTTCTGAGCTTGCCTGCATCCTTATTCCATTCCTGACAACTTCGGTATCGGGTATAGACATTTTTTGGAGAAGTTCAAGAGCACGATTGGCTTTGTTTTCCTGCAACATTCCCAATATCGCATTGAGGAAAAGAATGGAAAGAATGAGTATGGTATCGGTAGTTTCCCCCACAAATCCCGATATTACCGCGGCAGCAAGCAATACAAGGACAATGAAGTCCTTGAATTGTCCAACAAACATATTCCACAATGTTTTTTTCTTGCTTTCCGTAAGAATATTTTTCCCATGCCGCAGGAGTCTCTCGGATACTTCCTGCTCGTGTAAGCCATGTCCAACGTCACTCTGCAATGTTTTTTCTACTTCATCCAGGGTGAGCTGGAACCACTTTATTCCTTCTTGAGCCAAGGTAAGACCTCCTCCAACATGCCTTCCACCTTTTCTATAAAGCTCTTCTTTTCATCTGAATTCTCTGGTTCCCGACCCATGATTTCTTCCAAAAACCCTTCCAACGCCGCTTCAAAGCCTATGTCTCTACCTTCCTTCTGGCTGCGGTACCACTTATAATCCATAACATAAGCGAAAATATCACTGAGCGACTCTCCCGGATAGGCTTGCTCTAATCCCTTTTCTACCATCAACTGCACGACTGGTGTATACACACACAAAAACCAGTTAAAAGCTGCTTCCCTCAAGGGTACCGGCCTTTCCTGAAAAATTTCCATTTTACCGGCGTTCTCCTTGATGTGGTTGAGAAATATGTCATAATGACGAGGTTCTTTCGCGTCTATCCCCCGCAAACCAGTTATCGCTTCAAATTCAAGCCTCTTCCTTCGCAAAGTAGGACTCTCTTTTCTTTCTGTCGGGAAAAACTCCACTATTTCCGCATCTAAAAATTCAACCCCGATCTCCTTGGCCACAACCACCCTGTGGTTTCCGTCAAGCACGTAATATTCATCTCCCACTTTGTAAAGTATGACGGGGGGAAGTATTTCCCCTTTTTCCATGGCCTTGCGTATGCGATAATAACGTATATCTTTTTGTTTCAAGCGGAAACCGGGTAAAAGATCCTGTCCCCTTCCCACACTACCGATAATCTTCTCGA
>SKXZ01000201.1 GCA_007128145.1 Candidatus Nitricultor lacus
CTAATTGTCTCCTCACCCCCTTTTTCTCACACGCAAGTACCTGCAAATAATTTACGCTTAAACATCACACCGATTCATTATTCATGAATTAAGGGGATATCTTCCCTCTTGTTGAGCTGTTTTCAAAAACGCCAAAAAATTTTCCATTGGTGTATCGAGTTGAACATGATGAGTCGGGGAAACAATGAACCCACCTCCCCTACCCAAAACTTGAATCCTTTGCCTGGTTTCAGCCACAACATCTTCCACTGTTCCAAACGGCAGCGTGTGTTGTTCATCAATGGCGCCCCAGAAAGAAATCCTGTCTCCATAACGGTTCTTCAAATATTCCGGGTTCATCGCTGAAGGTTGTACTGGGTTGAGAACATCGATGCCAATTTCAATGAGATCATCTATTATGGGCAGGATATTTCCATCCGAGTGGTAGGCGATTTTAATCTGTGGGTTAAGTTCCTTGAGTTCGTGACAAATCTTTTCCATGCGCGGCTTCAAGTACCGCCGCCACATTTGAGGAGAAAGAAGCATGCCTCTCTGGGTTCCAACATCATCTCCAAGCCAAATACCATCAACACCCATTTTTATCAAGCGCCTTGCCGCATCCAGATGATAGAGAAAAGGAATATCAAGTATTTTTTCAGCGGTTTCTTCATCAACAACCATATCAGTGAGTAATCTGTCCAACCCCCGTAAATACCATGCTCCTTCAAATACAGTACACACGACGACCCCAAAAACATAACGTTCCTTCAAAGGGCTATTCAGAATACCCTCCAAGGGAAGATACAAATCGTCTCTATTGGGATCAGGAGGAATATAGTGAACCAGGGTTTCAACATCTGCCAGGGGGTGGCGGGCAATTTCAGTGTATCTTCCGGTACCGAACGGCGTCTGGTATGCCACTTGGCGCCAGGTTATACCCCATTCACAGGTGTAGTGTTCCTCACTGGAGGCGTAATATGAATTTGCAATACCCACTGAATATTGTATCAAATCAAGATCCAAAGCTTCCTCAAGATCGTGAACGGCTCCTCCATGGGGGTTCAAGGTATTCGAAGGGAGTCCTAAACGATCACGCAATATGAGAGCAAACTCAGGCACGAAACTCGCTGCCACCGGTACTCTGTCTGGTTCCTCGTGGTTAAGTGCTGTGATAACTCTTTCCTTTGATCTCATGGTATATACTCTCCGACTAAAGCATGAGAACTTCCTCAGCTTCGCACTTCTGGCTCAAACCTTCAATAAGTTGTTCGCCCACACTGATAAAGCGGTCTCCAATACACTCCTTAAATATTGGAATTATGGGAAAGTAGAGGGTCTTACATTTCAGGTCAATCTGGTAAAAAAGATGTTCGACCAGCATGCGTATGGCGAGGTATCCCTGCAGACAGGGTTCTTGAAAGAGGCAATAATCAATAACTCCGCTTTTGAGATATGAAATCCACTCATCCGTAACATCATTTCCAATAAAAACCAATTCTCTATCGTTATGTTCTTCCACAGCTCTGGCAGCGCCAAGGTTGCCAAAAGCCGTGGTTACGAATATCCCCAAATAATTCTCTTTTTCGAGTTGTTCTTTAATCAGCTGATAGGCCCTTTCTTCATCATTAGCTTCGAATACCCTGGAGACATCAAACCGCAGGTTTTTCCCATGAACAAAATCAATCAATCCCTGCCACCTCCCGACATGGGAAGGAGCTTTCTTGTTGCTCGATAGTATGAGTATTTTTCCCTCGGCTTTATGACCAAGAGATTTTAAAAAAAGTTCCCCTGCGACTCTCCCTGCTTGATTCACGTTTTGGCCCACATACAACAGTCGTTTACTGAGGGGAGCGTCAGTATTGAAGGTCGCAACCGCAACACCTTTCAGGAAGAGAGCATTGATATAATAATCTAATTGAGTGGTATCAGCTGGAACAAAAACCACGCCGCTTAAGTCTTTTTGTTTCAAAAAACGCTCAAAATGCTCCACTTGTTGAGTGATGTTGTGTCCATCCGTCCTATACAGCTCAACCTTAATTCCCTGCCTTTTGACCTGAGATACCGCGTAATTGACCCCTCTTTCTACGTCCCTCCAAAAAAAATCACTTTCGGGAAACACTACAGCAACTGTAGAGCCTTCTCTTCCCGATATCAGGAAACGCCTTGATAAGCCTGTGATATACCCCATTTCCTGCGCTTTCAGCAGTACTTTTCTCCGTATTTCCTGGCTTATTCGGCCTTTGTTGTTCAGCGCACGACTGACTGTTGCCACTGAGAGACCTAAATTTTTTGCTATTTCCTGGAGAGTAATCTTTTTGCGCAAAATGGCCCTCTTATTTGCTTTTTATTTACTCAATACTATCAAAACGGAAAGTACACGTCAAGAGATGTTTGCATTCATCACCCTTGCCTATTTGTTCCTCTTGTAATCATTGAGGTACACATTTCAGCGCTGAATGTCTCTTCTTCAAGAGCGACCCAAATACACAATCAATCGCCCGATTCTAACTCCTCAATTTTCAAGTCAAACTCAAGACCTTCAACATAGAGAAGATCGATAATTTTCTGAAGTATTGCTTGCTCCTCACCCCGACTCAGGGGGTTACCTTTCCTTTTAAAACTGGTTAAAACTATTCTCATCATCGCGGCCTCCTGTAATAATCCGGCTACCATAAAAACTCGGATAACCTGGCATTTTAATCACTCAAGCACTATTACTGTATCGGTCAGCACCCTTTTTTGCAAGCCTTTGCTTCCGCTTTACGTGTTGGTACTCCTGAAATCACAAATATTTTCTCCTGGTAAGAAGTGTCACTGCTTCAAAATGGGGTGTTTGAGGAAAAAGATCAATAAAGGAAATCCGCTTGATCTGGTATCCATGATTACGAAAATCGCCTAAATCCCTGGCAAGAGAACCTACGTTACAAGAAACATATATCACTCGCTCTGGCTCAATTCTTACCAACCGCCGAATCACTTTTGGATTGAGACCCGCTCGAGGAGGGTCTAACGTGACCAGAGAAAATCTTTCTTGCGGCGGATGAGCAAGAATTTTCTCAACTTTCCCCTCCACCACTGAGAAATTTGTAACGTTATTACACAAGGCGTTTTTCCTGGCGTCCTCTATGGCCTCAGGGTTCTCTTCAACTCCTAACACATACTTCAAGCAGGAAGCCAAGTATAATCCTATACCACCGCTTCCACAATACAAGTCCAGCATATTCTCATTGGGTCCAGGAGATGCCATTTCAAGGACTTTTTCATAAACGATGTGGGTTGCTTCGGTATTTACTTGAAAAAAACTGGGAAGAGAAACTTTATAGCGAATATTTCCCACATTATCATAAAAATAATCTTTTCCCCAGAGCGTACGAGTCTTTTCAAAGAGTAAAGCACCTGCAGATGATTGTTGCTGGATTGCTACCAAACCTGATAAACGAGACTCAATGCACCGAAGAGATTGAAGGAGTTCTTCCTCACCCGGAAGCGATTCAAGCACGGAACTTATGCCAACCATTACGGTATTGTCGTTTTCAGAAAAACGAATAAGGAGATTGCGAAGTACACCTTCTTTACGTTTCGGGTCATACCCCGAAAGAGAGGTTTTTCGCCCCCACTCACGAAAAAAAGTAGTGAGTTTGCTGACAAGCTCTTCTCTCATAAGCATACACGAAGATATATCTACCAAATCCCACCAACGGTTTTTAGGGCGTAAACCAAGTACAAGCGAACCACCCTTGTCACCGAAGTTAAACTCCATCTTGTTGCGGTATTCATAAAAATGCGGAGAGGGAATAATACTTTCCACGGATACATCTCTCAAATCCACTCCTCCTACCCTGCCCAGTACCTCATGTGCATGATTCTCTTTTATACGCAGTTGCTCAGCATAATCCAAGTATTGCAGGCTGCAGCCACCGCATCCTTCTACGAAATGAGGGCAGGGAGGATGAACCCTGTAGGGGGATTGCTCTTTAATATTCAGGGCTTCTCCGATAAAGAATGATCTTTTTCGCCTGGTTATAATGACGCGGCAAAGCTCTCCGCGCGCCACCTTAGGAACAAAAATTACTTTTCCTTCACGACGAAATACCCCTACACAATCAGGAAGTGCATAATCAATGGCTTTATCTTCAAATACATCACCAACCTGCAATAGCTACCTTCTCCTTGCTTTCTGTCTTCTCCATTCATACAAACCCATCCCCAATGCTACTGAAACGTTCAATGAATATTTTTCCCGGGACATGGGAATACAAGCGGTAAAATCAGCCGCATGCAAAACACTTCTCCTCACACCTGTCCCCTCTCCTCCTACGATGAAACCGATAAAAGGCATTGATAAATCTGTATCCCATAAGGGCTTGCTTCCTGAAACTTCTAACCCTATCAACCAAAAACCGGCATTTTGAAAAGCTTTCAAAACCCCGGAAAAATTATTCACCTGCAGGAGATCTATTTTTTCAATTTCACCAGTGGAGGCTTTTACCGCCCTTGCGTCAAGGGGTGCACTCCTGGCTTTACTCACAATTACCGCTTCAACGCCAAATGCACCTGCTGTTC
>SKXZ01000166.1 GCA_007128145.1 Candidatus Nitricultor lacus
GCACCGCTTCCTCCAGGCTTATTCCATAAGCACTTTCTCCGTCAATATCCAATATATAGTCTCCCGCCCGCACTCCAGCGTTAAATGCCGGTGATCCTTGATATGGCGAAATAACCTTGAGTCTTTCCTCCTGTAGGGTAATAACGATACCCAAACCTGAAAACTCACCTTCAAGTCTGTCATCTGTTTCGATCTTAAAATCTTCTTCATCCAGATAACGGGCATACGGGTCATTCAATGATTTAATCACTGCCCGTATAGCCTCTTCCATCATCTGCTTTTCGTCAGATGTGTCAAGGGGCCCAACTTCCTGTTGCAAAAGGTATATTGTCTCCAATAAGGGATACCAATTGGGGTCATTGAAAACCCCAAATACCCCTATTTCGCCGCTCCGGTCGGCTTGAACCGAATTAAATGTTACCAAAACCGCTAAAGTGACCACCATAAGCAGCCAAAAACCATATTGCCTTACGTGCACTTTTTTCACCCCATCACAGTGGTTCTTCACCACTTATTCGTTTCTTTTTCGTTCCTATCAAAAAATATTCGCCTCTTCTATTTATTGTAACCATATAAGAGGATTTTCTTCCCTTGCATCTGTTCCAACTCTCACTTCAAAATGAACCATTGGGCGTTCAGCAAGACCGGAATCTCCAACAGTTCCTATAACCTGCCCACCTCGAACTATTTCCCCGGGAGAACAACGTATTTCATCCAGGTGAGCATACATGGTAATAACGTCGGATCCATGCTCCAGCAATATCGTCCGGCCATATCCACGAATACTGCGCGCAAGGATAACCACTCCGTCATGGGCAGCATAAACATTCGATCCACGAGCAGCTGCTATATCGATTCCCGGATTGTACACTTGTATCCCATATGTTGGATCCCGGCGCTCACCGAAATCCCTCACCACAGAACCACCACTCACGGGCCAGTAGAATCTCCCTTGACGCACGGGTGGAAGGCTGGCAACCAGTGAAGGCTCACCCGCTTCTCTTGCGCGGCGCAACTCATCCTGAAGCTGGGCAATTAAATCCTGCAATTCCCGTTGAGCCGAAGAAAGTTCAGAACGGGTTTGTTCAAACTGTCTCCGGTCTGATGCAATGTTAGCAAGCATATTTCTCCTCGTCTGGCTCAACTGCTGAACCTGTTGGTCTTCGAGAACCAGCTTTTCCTTGAGGACTACTTCAAGGCGGATTCGCTGAATTACCCCATCGAGTTTACTTTGCAGATCCCCCTTGAGATCGAGATGACGTGATATATTCTCACTTTCGTGTTCCTGGTAGAGTTGAAACAGATACATTCTCTCCTCTACCTCGGCGGGATCTGAAACACCCAATAAAATATCCCACAAGTCGACCGTACTGTTTAATTTATACGCCCTGACCATGGCTTCCTGTACTCTGTCCCGGTTCGTTTCAATTTCAGCAGTCAACCTGTCTATATCACGATTGAGTTGCGCGCGTTCATCCTCAAGTTCCAGAATTCGGTTGCGTGAATGCGCTATACCCCCTTTGAGCTGTTCTATCTGAGCTTCCAAATTCTGCACTTCCTGAGCGACATTGCGTTCTGTTTGCTCAAGCCTTTGGAGTTCCTGATCAAGCCTGACCTGCTCCTGTTTTATTCTTTCAAGTTCCTTGAGTTGTTCTTCAATTTCCCGCTCAATATCAACTTCATTGCCCTGGGCAGAAGAAATGCACCCCAGAACAAGCACACAAGACAGAATTACCATAATTTTTATATAGGTCAAACGCCTCACTACTGTTTTCTCCTCCTTAAAACAGCATTACTGGCTATAAGGCTCCCCAAAAAACCAACAAAACCACCCATGGCTGTGTTCACCACCAGGGTTGGGACAAGTATTTCTCCGGTCTCTACCCAGGGAAAAAATGGGAAGGCCGAAATGAGAAACTCAAGGGTAAAATCCGCTATCACGTAGGTCACACAAAAAGCGCCTAATCCGGCCAGGATTCCCTGCAGAAAACCCTCGAAGAGAAACGGGCGCCGGATAAAACGTTCCGTAGCCCCCATCATGCTGCATACCTGTATTTCATGTTCCCTGGATTGCATGGAAATCCGTATAACGTTGGTAATAACCACCAGGGAAAAGATAAACACACCCAGAAGAATAACACTCCCCGTACTCAAAAGCATCTGGTAAAAACGCAGGAAAAGCTCCACATTTCTCCCTCCGTACAGCACCTCGTCGAAAGAACCGGTTTCCTGCATCCGTTCAGCCAGGCGTGGAACATCTTCTACCCTGTGAGAGGCAGCTTCCACAGAAAGGGGGAAAGGGTTTTCTTCCGGGGGAATGTCCTCATCGCGCAGGTCAAAATATTCAAGAAACCTCAGCCTGGCCTGTTCCCGGGAAACGACAATCACTTCGGCGATTTCCGGATATTCCCGCAATCTTTCCACTACCTCTTCAGCCTGAGCCATGTTCACGTTGTCTGGAAAATAAGCCCGCACACTGAATGCTTCACCACTGAAAGTTCCTAATTTATCAAGCTCAAGGTATCCCACAATGAAAACATTCACAATGAGCTGGGTAAAAAATATACTTAAAAATCCCATTAGGAAAAGCTGGGGATTCCGCCTGAAACGGCGGAATGCTTCACATACAAACACCGGCTCCTACTCCTCTATATTGTCCCGGACGATCTCACCCTTGTCCAGGTACACTCTCCTGCCCGGAAAAGTCTTCACAATACGCTCGTTATGGGTAGCCATAATAACCGTTGAACCCCCTTCACGGCACAATTGGAACAGACCGCTTACCATTTCATAAGCGCTACGCCCATCCAAGTTGCCGGTGGGTTCGTCAGCCAACACGAGTTTGGGTTGATGAATGACGGCTCTCCCAACACACAACTTCTGCTTTTCTCCACCAGAGAGCCATTCCACAAGGTGGTTGCGCTTCTCTTCCAAGCTTAACACTTCGAGTACATCCCTGGCCAGACGATTCATAAGAGTCCGCCGAAGTCCCATCACTTCCAAGGGAAATACCAGGTTCTCGAACACTGTCCGCATGGGAAGAAGCCTCAGGTCCTGAAATACAATTCCAATATTTCTACGCAAATAAGGAAGATGCTCATCTTCCAACCGGTTTACTCTGAACCCTTCCAGCCACACATCTCCACTGGTGGGAATCTCTTCCCTTATCAAGAGCTTCATAATAGTACTTTTACCGGCACCGGTCGGTCCCAGCAAAAACACAAACTCTCCATCTCTTACTTCAAGATTGATATTCGTAAGAGCACGGATCCCATTATTATATATTTTATATACTCTTCGAAATTCCAGAAATTCCATACCCTCCGTCGGCACCTTAATTAGGATACATGAAAGTGGACCAGGGCGCGATGCCCTTATTATAACATTCTCCTTGTATCTTCCTTCAACAACAAAGAATACGAGCCAAAGCGTGCACGTATAAGCATCCACCCAAAGTGAAAAAGAGCAGGCACCACCCGAGCAAGACGTCGAGGCTCGGACCCCACCCGCCATGCCCACTCCAAGCCAAAGCGGCGGAATACAGCCGGTGATCGGCGTTTTTCACCGGACAGCACATCAAAGCTACCTCCTATTCCTACAAGCAACGTGCCAGATAAAGCGTGTCGGTTCCTTTCAATCCATTCTTCCTGACGGGGAGATCCCATGCTCACCAATACAAGTTCCGGGTGAGAAGAAACCACTTTGTCCGAAACTTCAACATCGTTTTGAAAATATCCATGATGGGTTCCCGCAATTCTCAGTGCAGGGTACTCCTTCCGCACTGTATCTTCGACTTTATCAATAACATCTTCTGTACCGCCCAAGAAAAACACACACCATCCACGCTTTTCTCCTTCTTTCAATAAAGCCTGAGCTATCTCAATCCCCGGCAAACGGTGGCGAAGCGGACACTGCAAAAACCGGGAACCGATTACAATACCGATACCATCAGCCACACGGTATTCAGCTCGGCTTAAAATGTGGAGGAATTTTTCGTGGTGGGCAGCGTACGCCACCATTTCGGGATTGAGGGTGATAAGATGAATAGTACTCCCTTTTTCTACTTCGCCGGCAAGAGAAGCGATTAAATCATCCATAGAGCAATCTGCAACAGAAAGTCCCAGTATTTTTCGTTGAGGAAGGTCTCTCATTTCCTCCCTCCGGCGGAAGCCAGAAATTCCTCCAGATCTCGTGTGTTTGCAACAGATAAGTGTATAAGGCATTCTCTAATTTGCTTCCTTTCTTCGGCCCTGGTAATCCCGGCGGCGTACAGACGAGAGGGTTCATGGGGGTCAAAATGTGGCCAGGTAATCAGTGGAGGCCTGGTAAAACGGCCGGCTAAGGCGGCAATTTTTGGATCCAGGTCAAAAGCAGCCCATGGAACTTCAAAGAGGGTAGCCAGCACAGCTGGATGAAGGCGCATAGTGAACAAGGCTTCAAGTGAGGAAAAATACGGCAGAATTTCTTCCCATGAACGGAATGTCACCACATTTTCCCCA
>SKXZ01000094.1 GCA_007128145.1 Candidatus Nitricultor lacus
GCGGGGTCCTCGGGGAACTACGGTTGAGTTGTTGCTTGAACGTGAAAATGTGGATGAACCGATCCGAACTACGGTTGTACGGGACATCATTCAAATAAAGAGTGTAGAATATGAATTATTGGAAGAAGGCGTGGCATTACTCCGGATAAACCAGTTCCATGGAAAAACAGATAATGAAATACGTAAAGCCCTCCAACAGTTGGAACTCCTTGAGGTACGAGGTTTGGTAGTAGATCTCAGGAATAACCCCGGTGGACTTCTGGGGTCTGCGATCCTCACGTCGGGTTTTTTCGTTCCCGCAAACAGTCCTATTATTCTCGTTGAGGATAATAGGGGGGAAATAGAAATATACCGTAACATTGTCGATCGTTTGTGGGACAAACCACTGGTTGTATTGATCAACGAGGGAACAGCCAGCGGAGCTGAGATCATGGCCGGAGCGCTCAAGGTGAATTTGGGTACCGAAATTATTGGAAAACCCTCCTTTGGGAAAGGAGTAGTGCAACAAGTATTTCCACTTTCTCATGGTGGTGGCGTGATTCTGACTGTATCCGAATATTTCCTTCCTGATGGAAGCGACATTAAGGGCAGGGGAATTGAACCGGATTTTTTGGTGGAGGACGAAGAAGAACAGCTTAATGAGGCGCTGCGACAGGTGAAAAGGATGGTCCATGAATTGGCCTTGGTCCCATAAGCGTTTTGTTTTCTGGTTGCTGGTAGCCGTCATTCTGGGGTGTTCTTTTTTCCTTATCAATGAGGTTACCAGGCATGAGGGGATGCGCGGTAGGTACATCGCGCTTGCCAGAATACTACCCAGCCAGCAGGAAAAATGGCTGGCTATGTTTATTATTCAGGAGATTGGTGAGATTGTACCAGATCTTTCGGTTGAAGCAGTGGATATTCCGGGGGAAGAAGGAGGAGTCTATAAGGTATCAGCTTCAATCGAATCGGAAAACACACGAAAAGAACTTGCTGAACGGATGAACCTGTTGTTTATGGCTCTTGACCGCTTTGGCTATTACGGTGAGCTGCGTCCGGGTGAAGAAAAAGACACTTATTATATTTTTCGAGATCTGGTTCCCTGGTTTACCTTTGAAGTATGGGTACGCTGGCCCTACCAGGTAGCAGTGGTGATTGATGATTTCGGTTACAGCCTGGAGGAAGCTGAAAGGTTCATTAATCTGCCGCTTAAGGTAAATATCTCAGTGTTTCCGCATCTCCCTCTCAGCACCAGGATTTCGGAAATGGCTCACTATCGGGGAAGAGAAGTGCTTATTCATCTTCCCATGGAAGCCATTGATCCCCTGCAGAACGAGCGTGAACCCTTTCTTTTGCGAACGGGGGCGGACTCTGAACGGGTACGAGAGATGATAGAACTCTCCCTGCGAGCAGTACCACATGCCCGGGGGCTCAACAATCATAAGGGATCTCGAGCAACCTCAGATACTTCCTTGATGAAGGAATTTATGGATATTTACAGTGAAAAAGGACTGTATTTCCTTGACAGTGTAACATCCGGTTCAAGTATCGCTTATACTCTCGCCGGGGAGTTCGGTATTGAAAATTATCGGAGAGATGTATTCCTGGATGGGGAGTCCTCTTTTGATTATGTAATGGAGAGGTTGTGGGAAACGGTGGAAGTGGCGCGCACGAGAGGGCATGCTGTGGCAATTGGACATCCTAAAGATACTACATATAAAGCGCTTCTTGAGTTTTCCAATACCTTCAATGATCCTCAGGTGGAGTTTGTTTATCTTTCCCAGTTGAACACGAAGTAAATATTGGAGCTGAAAAGATGGAATTTGTTGACGATGACCGTTGTTTTCTTTGTGGAAATCTTAACCCCCATGGTATCCCCCTTCACTTCAGCAAAGAAGGCACAGAAACGGTGATCAGAGGAACCGTGCCATGGTATTTTCAAGGATTTCAAGGGGTTGTCCATGGAGGGATTGTGGCTTCACTCCTGGACGAGGTGATGTCACATAGTGTAAAAAACGTGGGCGAACACGCCGTAACGGGCACCTTGGAAGTGAAATATGTCAGGCCCTGTCGAACTGATATCGAGGTTGAAGTGCGTGGAAAGATAATCCGCCGGGGTGGGCGAGCGCTGGAAGTCGATAGTACGGTTACACAGAGTGGCGATGTTGTTGCAAGGGGGAAAGCGGTATTTGTAAGAACAAAAAGACGTTCCACTTCCCTAGTCTCCGAAGACCGTAAGTCGTTCAGTGAAGAATAATACGGACTGAATGCAGTGAGTCTTTCCACTATTTGGAAAAGAACGGGGAAGTGGGGAAGGTGAGGCGGTGAAAAGGGGAAATGGTTTTAAAATCAGTGAGGAGTGAGAAGTAAAAAGTGAGACGGACTGAAGAAATGGCAAATACACTCACATCAAAAGGGGGCAGCGAGCTATGTACCATGCCCTTATACTTTCCACTACTCACGACTCCCGACTCCCTACTCACTGCATTTAGAAAGGAGTGAAAGATGTGCCGGATACAGTGAGAGTTCGCTTTGCCCCAAGTCCTACCGGTTTTTTGCACCTGGGTGGAGCTCGAACAGCTTTGTTCAACTGGGCTTTTGCCCGGGCCAACGGTGGGGCTTTTATCTTGCGTATAGAGGATACCGATGCAATCCGTTCCAATGTAGAATCAGTTCGTGCGATATTGGAAGGTCTTGAGTGGCTTGGTCTTGATTGGGACGAGGGTCCTTCCAAAGAAGGAAAATACGGACCGTATTTTCAGAGTGAGCGTCGCCCGCTTTATCGGCAACATGTTGAAAAACTGCTGAAGGAAAAGAAGGCATATCCTTGTTATTGTACCAGTGAGGAGCTGCGAGAGAGAAGGGAAGAATACATTGCGGCTGGCAAAAACTGGCGGTACGACCGCCGCTGCCTTCATCTTGTTGATAGTGAGCGTGAACGTCTTTCCAGAGAACGTCCTTTTGTTTTACGCTTTCTCATACCACCCGGTTTGACTTCTTTTTACGATTTGTTGAGGGGCGAGGTGAGTTTTGGCAACGTTGAGCTTGATGACTTTGTTCTGGTGAAATCTGATGGCATGCCGACGTACAACTTTGCCTGCGTAGTGGATGATACTACAATGAAAATAACTCATGTCATCAGGGGGGATGATCACCTGTCCAACACTCCGCGACAGGTCCTCCTGTACCAGGCATTTGGTGCAGAAGTTCCTCAGTTTGCCCATATCCCCATGATATTAGGAAAGGATAAAACGCGCCTGAGCAAACGCCATGGTTCTCCATCGGTCACCTACTACCGTGACCAGGGTTATCTTCCTGAAGCTATGTTCAATTACCTGATACGTCTCAGCTGGGCCAGCGGCGAAGAAGAAAAAGAGGTTTTTACCCGGCATGAAATCATTGAACGCTTTTCCCTGGACCAGGTTACCCTGCATGCTGCTGTTTTCGATCTTGACAAGCTCAACTGGATGAATGGCCTCTATATCCGGGAGACAGATCCGCAAAGGCTGGGTGAGCTTCTTTTCAGCATTCTCAAACAAAAGGGAAAGATTCAACCAGGCGAAGAAGAGGAAATGCATGCCTACTGCGTGCGTGTATGTGATGTGATGAGAGAACGTATACGCTATCTCGCTCAACTGATTGAGGAGGAAAAATACTATTTTGAATCGAACGTTGAATATGATCAGGCTGTCTTTGAGAAAGTGATGTTTGAGGACGGGGTGAGAGAGCGGTTGGAGCAGTGTCGGAAAGCATTGGGAAAAATTGATAATTTCTCCGTTCATAAACTTGAAGAAGTGGTTCGAGGGGTAGCAAAAGAGTTGGGAATAAAAGCCGCTAAACTCATACATCCCTTGCGTGTTGCAGTTTCAGGGAAAAAGGAAGGTCCGGGAGTATTCGACCTTTTAGAAGTATTAGGGAAGGAGCGAGTCATCTCTCGCCTGGAGCGCGCAATCCGCATACTTGATTCTCGGGTGCAAGCTTGAAATTCAATAAAAGCGGTGATAAGATATATTTTGTGGTTTGTATTGAGAAGTTACGCTGAGAGGTCGTCTAATGGCAGGACGGGTGACTCTGGATCACCTGGTGGTGGTTCGAATCCACCCCTCTCAGCCATTTTATGTGGCGCAATCGAATAGTGGTGAGTTCGGCGGGCTCTCAATCCGCAAGCCGGGGTTCGATTCCCCGTTGCGCCACCATAAGCTTTAAGGCTGATTTCGGAAAGTGCACTGAAATATTGAGAAAACCGAAACTCTGAACTTGATCGATAAAGCCCGTGAACCTATCAAGATCTTCCATCTTTTTTAAGCTGTTTTTGTGTCCTGATCAACGAGGATAACAGGGACGTGGGACTGCTCCACCACCTGGACAACTGGCGCGATAGATCCACTTGATTCTCTGGCGGATTTTTGCAGCGAAGAAAACCTTTGGCTTCATATCGACGGTGCTTACGGTGCCCTGGCGATTCTCAGCGAGAGGATGCGACCAC
>SKXZ01000093.1 GCA_007128145.1 Candidatus Nitricultor lacus
CAGGGCGTCTGTCCTGGAACGGCCTCTCATGGTACCTGCCACCATTGAAGCTGCCATGGGTTCCTGCATTCTTGCCGCTTCCGGAACTTTGGGTGGAGTAGGGAAGGCCTGCCGGTCTATGGTGAGGCAAAAAACGGTTATCGAACCTGAACCGGATGTTGCCCCTGCTTACCGGGAGCGGTATCATAAATTTTTAGACGCTTGCCGAGATCGTGGATATATTGACTGAGACTCGACCTCAATCCTGTTTTAAAGTATCCCCAAAGAACGAGCGACTGTCTTGACACGTTCTGCGGATTTTTGGAAAGCATGTTTTTCCTCATCATCAAGGTCAAGCTCAACCAGGTGTTTCACACCGTTTCTTCCCACAATCGCAGGCAAGGAGAGGCAGACATCGTGCACACCGAGATACCCTTTCATCAGCGTACTCACGGGGAGTACCCGGTTTCGATCCCGAACAACTGTTTCAATAATTTCGGCTGTGGCGAGGGCAATGGCGTGATTCGTATATCCCTTGTGACGGTATACCTTAAAGCCCCCATCCCGGGCTTCTTCGAAGATGCCCTCCACTGTGTGCGCAGAGCAGTCTTTTATGCAGAGGGGAATGATTTCGTGAATTGGTTTTCCGCCTACGTCAGCAATGCTCAAAGCCGCGAATTCACTTTCTCCATGTTCGCCCAGAATATAAGCGTGAATGTCGGAGGGGTGAATTCCGCTTGTCTCCCCCAGGAGGCTGCGGAAGCGTGCGCTGTCAATTAATGTGCCGGTACCGATCACCCGCGAAGGTGGGAAACCAGAGAGCTTCCATGTCCAGTAAGTCATAAGGTCAACCGGGTTCGTCACAATAATAAGTACTGCTTGAGGACTAGCCTCGGCAATTGACGGGATAAGTTTTTCGAAAAGACGGGTATTTCCTTCTCCCAGGTCCATCCTGTCTTTCATGTTTTTTGATGGAATAGACGCGCTAACCACGACAATATCAGAACCCGCTGTATCGAATATATCTCCAGGGCGTATCTCCATGGGCTGAGAAAAGGGGAGAGCGTGAAGGAGATCGTAGGCTTCACCTTCGGCAATATGCCGCCTTCGATTCACGAGCACCATGTGGTCGGCAAGTCCCTTGATCATTATGGTGTAGGCAATCGATGCTCCTACTTTACCCATACCGATAAGGGAAAGTTTTATTTTCCGTGATTCCATGTCCCGTCATTGCCTTTTTCATTTTCAAGATGAAAGTACACACGTTTTCCGCCGCGGTATGTGGCCAGACAGCGAAAACGTTCATCATATACCGCTATGTCCGCTCTTTTCCCTGCTTCGATGCTTCCACGTTCTTCTGATTCCCCCAAAACCCGGGCTGGTAACAGGGACCCCATCACCGCAAGCTGGCTGAGGGAAAGGGAAAAACGCTCTGCCAACAAGCCAAGCATCCGGTTCAAGGTGAAAGTGCTTCCGGCAAGACTGCCGGTAGTACGTATGCGGGCGACGCCGCTTTGAACCTCCATTTCCTCTCCGCCAAGAGAATACGATCCATCGCCCAATCCTGCCGGACGGACCGCGTCGCTCACCAGGAACAACCGTTTATCCGCTGATCGGAGGGCTACTTCCATCACTTCAGGGCAAATATGTACTCCGTCTGCTATCATTTCACACCAGATACCTTCAAAGCTCAGGGCAAAGGCGAGAAGGTTAGGGATACGGTGATGGAGCGGGTCCATGGCATTGAAGAGATGTGTTATCATGCGTGCTCCACGGTGCCAGGCAGCCATCGCGGTTTTATAATCGGCCTTCGAGTGGCCGAGCGAGACCACTATGCCCCGGGAAGCAAGGTATTCCACCGCGTCCAGCCCGCCGGGGAGGTCGGGTGCGAGCGTCACCCTTCGTATTGCGCCTTCTCCGGCTTCCAGGAGGCGACCTATTTCTTCCTTAACGGGATGTTTGAGATAAGCGGGATTATGGGCACCCTTTCTCTCGGGAGCGAGATAGGGACCTTCCAGGTGTATGCCGACGATCTGCGCTCCCTCAGCCTGGTTCTTCATTACCTCTTTTATATTTCGTACGGATGAGAGAAGCGTATTGAAACGCTCGCTCATAGTAGTAGGAAGGAAAGCGGTAACTCCGTGCCCAGCGAGAAATCGCGCAACTTTCATCAACCCGCCAGGATGTGAATCGGTCGCGTCTTCGCCCAATGCACCATGGATATGCAGATCAATAAGCCCGGGGAAAATCATCATGCCGTGATATTCATCAACAACGTATCCCGAAGGAGTAGAATGTCCTCTTATGACCCCCTCAATTCGTCCCTCCCGCAAGAGCACAGTTCCTTCCTCCAGCACACCAAGTGGGGTAACAACCCTCCCGCAGATAGCTTTTGGCTCCATGTGTTTACTCCTTTGTTTTTCATTATACAATGATTTCTCTCACCATTTCCAGATTGAATATTCTCCCAGACTATGAAAAATACTGTAAAATGAATGTATATAGGCCATGTAATAACGAATGAATGATGAAGAAAGGAAGTGTGATATGGCATCATTCTCGATTGGTGTGGACCTGGGGGGGACAAAGATTGCAGGGATATTGGTCGATGATACCCTGCAGCCAGTCGCGAAAGAACAGGTAAAAGTGGACCCGGAGAGGAAGGTTGAAAGAGTCATAGACCAGGTGTGTGAAGTAGCGCACGCGATGCAAAGAAAGGTACCTTCCGGGTCGAAACTTGCTGGCCTGGGTCTTTCTTTCCCTGGACTCTTGGATCTTGAGAGCAATGTGATGGTCTATTCAGAAAACCTTGACTGGCGTGATGTTCCCGTAGGCGCGATGGTAAAAGGAAGGATAGATATCCCTTTTTACCTTGAACATGATGTACGAAGCGGTGCCATAGCTGAAGTATTTTATGGAGCCGGCCGTGAGTACCGGGATATCCTGTACCTCAGTGTGGGTACGGGTATTTCCGGGACATTGATATGGAACAGGAACATTATCAGGGGAGCACACGGGATATCGGCCGAAATCGGTCATATGGTGTGCCAGGTAGAAGGTCCTCCCTGCCGGTGTGGTCTGGAAGGCTGTCTTGAGGCTCTCGCATCGGGAAGCGCGCTTGAGAGGGAAGCATACCACCTGGTTCGAAAGCCGGTTAGTGGACGTGAAGTGATTGAACGCGCACAAAGGGGTGAAGAGCCATATCGGATGATTGTACGCCGCGCTGCAGCATACCTTGGGGTTGGATGTGCGAATGTGGTCAAAATTTTTGACCCGGAAGTCGTTATTCTTGGTGGAGGAGTTATGGAAGCTGAGAAGTACCTGCTTCCCCTGGTGGATACGGTGTACAAGGCGAGTCATTCAGGTGTTCCCGTAATGCCGGTATTGGTTGCCGGTAAATTTAAAAGCATGGCCAGCGTAGCCGGAGCGGCAGCGCTGCCATTCCTTAAGGGGGAGGGTTTGCTGTGAAGGAAAAAGAACGGGTTATTGCAGCGGTTGCAAGAAAAATAACGGATCGCTTACCGCATCATCTCGATTTTACCTGGCGTATGAGAGAAAAAGTACAGGAATACTTCCACCTCTCACCGGCTGAGGTGCCCACCGCTTTCGGTAATCACCTGCGGATTGTCGATACCCATCAGAAAGCAACCATTGACAGGCAACGGGGTATGGATTATGACCTCTTTGGAGTGGGATGGGACCTGGTGCGCTCTGAAGGATATCTTCCCACTTATCATCCTCTACCGGATTGGGAAGGCTTTGATACATTCTCTTTTCCCGACCCTCGCGACCCTCGTCTGTACCGGGATATGAATTCTCTCACAGCACAGGAAAAGGAAGAAGCATTTATTCTTGGTTCCCAGGGCTGGGTGCTCATGGAACGAGCCTGGTTATTGCGTGGATTTGAGAACTTCATGATGGATATCGTTGACGAGAGAGAAAAGCTGGAAGCTCTTCTTGACCGCGTAACAGAATACCAGATTGAGGTGTCCCGCAGTTTGATAGAAATGGGGGTTGACGGAATATATACCGGTGACGATTACGGAACGCAACGGGGGTGCCTCCTTGCCCCTGCCACCTGGCGAGAACTTATAAAACCTCGACCCGTGCCGCGCCAGGGAATATGGACCGGGTTGGAGGCGGAGGTCTTTTCCATGGATGCCGCATCGACCTATTACTGGTCGCCCTACTGGGATACACGCTATGCCGGGGTGCTGAGGCTTCGCAAAGCCTATCCGTTCTATTATTTCATGGCCGATGTGCGTTTGGGCCGGCAAAGGGAAAAGGCGCGTCCCGAGACGCTCGCGCAATACCTCAACCTGAAGGCGCAGGCGGAAGCGGACGGCACATGGGACCCCGGGCCGCGGCCGGGATCCGACTGGGCGTTCTATGTGGGACTGGGGAGCGAGTATCGGCAGCGCATCTGGCGCGGCGTCGATGTGACGCTCAATGTTTCCGTCAATTTCCTGCGCGATTATGCCGAA
>SKXZ01000102.1 GCA_007128145.1 Candidatus Nitricultor lacus
AGCGCCGATGATACTGCCCTGGCAACGGGGTGGGAAAGTAGGACGCTGCCGGGGAGCCCATTTCAGACATACTGCAGGAAAGAGCTGGAGAGGTGCATCTCCAGCTCTTTCTTTTTATGGGATAGTGGTGCGAAAGCAGCCACTGGATGATAATTGTTATGAATATGGTAAAATAAACCGTAGATAGGAGAAAAGCCTACGCTCAAGTGTATTCGCTCTGCTTGAAACAACGCAGTTACAGAGAATGTGCGTGAAACGAAGTGTAACCCATTCACTTGAAGGAGAATGAAGGACAATGTCTGGACATAACAAATGGTCGTCAATAAAACATAAGAAAGCCAAAACAGATTCAGCCAGAGGAAAAGCTTTCAGTAAGCTTATCCGCTTAATAACCGTTGCTGCTCGTCAAGGTGGAGGAAATCCTGAGAACAACCCCTCTTTAAGGCTGGCCGTTCAAAAGGCAAAGGAAATCAATATGCCGCTGGATAACATTGAAAACGCCATAAAAAAGGGTACGGGAGAACTAGAGGGCGTTACTTATGATGAAATTGTATATGAGGGGTATGGACCTGGTGGAGCAGCTGTGATGCTTGAGGTTACCACTGACAATCGCAACAGAACCACAGCTGAGGTAAGGCACTTGCTCAGTAAGCACGGGGGAAATCTTGGAGAAGCAGGCTGTGTTTCCTGGATTTTTGAAAAAAAAGGTGTCATTGCTTTTGATAGCAACATGGTGCAAGAAGACGATGTGATGATGGCTGTGCTGGAAGCAGGTGCGGAAGATGTTAAATCATCGGACTCAACAATTGAAGTTATTACGGCTCCTGAAGATTTTGAGCAAACACAAAAAGCTGTGAATGAAGCTGGCTTGGAGTATCTGGAAGCCAAGATAACGATGATCCCTAAAGCGACTGTTCATCTTGACGGCAAGGAAGCCCATCAAATGCTTAAATTAATGGATTTATTGGAAGAACATGATGATGTTCAGGATGTCTATGCTAACTTTGAGATCCCGGATGAGATAATGGAGTCCATGGAGAAGTAATGTCTCCGGAAGAAACTATTATATTGGGAATAGACCCCGGGACAGCCACTACGGGGTATGGTTTTTTAGTGGGTTCCGGGAAAAGGTTTTCCCCTGAAAAATTTTTTTTCGGTACAATAGCGACCCTCAAATCGGATCCTCCACAAGAGCGTTTGAAGAAAATCTATGAAGGCCTCTCGGCATTGATAGATCGCTACCATCCCAGGGAAATAGCCTTGGAAAATGTATTTTTCAATAAGAATACGAAAACCGCTCTTGCTGTGGGAGAAGCGCGGGGAGTGGTTCTCCTTTGTGCGGCCAATAAAGGTATACCGGTATACGAATATACCCCCTTGCAGGTAAAACAAGCTGTTGTAGGTTATGGTCATGCCACGAAAGAACAGGTACAGTTTATGGTCGGTCAAATATTGCGTTTTTCAGGACGGATTGCTCCAGATGATGCCGCCGATGCTCTTGCAATCGCGCTTTGTCATGTCTATCAATGCCACTGAACGAAAGCGATTATTCAACCTGAAGGAAGGGATGAAGTGTGTATGAATACCTTCTGGGTAAAGTAGTTCGCAGGGAAGAGGGGGAGTGTGTGATTGATGTCGATGGGCTTGGGTTTCTTCTCAAGATTACTCCCTACTCCTCGATCGCGGTGGGAGACGAAAAAGCAAAGTTGTATATTCGCTCTATTCTCCAGGCCGATGGAGAGCAGGCTTTCTATGGTTTTGAAGATCCGAGAGAAAGGGATATATTCGATGCTTTGAGGGGAATCAAAGGAATTGGACCACGCACTTCTTTGCGAATCCTTTCACGTGTGAAATGGGATGAACTCTGTGAATTGATCCAGACCGAGAGTGCTGATATATTGAGTACCCGTTCCGGACTCGGAAAGAAAACCGTAAGTCGGATTATGCTTGAGTTGAAACCTCACCTCCAGAATGTTACGTTAGATGAGAGGAAGGGGATAAATCAAAAAGTTTGGATAGAAACTCGACAGGTACTTGAAAAGCTTGGATATTCAACTTCAGAAATTGAACGCACCATGAGAAATATTTTGGAAAAAGAACAGATAAGCTACACTGATACAGAAACCTTTGTGAAAAAAGCATTGATGGTCATGGGAGAAAAAGATTGAACCACGAAGCGGAGCGAGAGTTTTTTCATTTGGAGCGAGAAGCAGAAGATGACCTTAAACGGCTCAGGCCGGCAAGGCTTACTGAATTCGTCGGCCAGGAGAAACTCAAGGCGAATCTCACGGTATATATTCGCGCTTCTCTGACACGCAATGAACCATTGGACCATGTTCTTTTTTACGGGCCTCCTGGTTTAGGGAAGACAACCCTGGCTTCCATCATAGCTTCAGAAATCGGCAAAGAAGTTCGTTTTCTCTCTGGTCCAACTTTTACACGGGCAGGGGATGTGGCATCAATCTTAACCGGTTTGTCCTCTGGAGATGTGCTTTTTATCGATGAGATTCATCGCTTGCCCCGCGCTTGTGAAGAAGTGCTCTATGGAGGAATGGAAGATTATTCTCTGGATATTGTGGTGGGCAAGGGTCCCGGAGCAAAAAGCATTCGTATACAAATTCCTCCTTTTACCCTGGTAGGGGCCACCACCAGGGTAAGCCTGTTGTCTGCTCCCTTGAGAAACCGCTTTGGGATTATTGAAAAAGTTGATTATTATCCAGTTGAGGAATTGAGTGAAATCGTTGTTCGGTCAGCGAAGGTTTTGGATGTCTCAATAGAACCGTCCGCCGCCCGGCAAATCGCGTATTGTTCCCGTGGGACTCCACGTATTGCAAACCGCCTGTTAAAGAGGGTTAGAGACTTTGCCGACTATCATGCCCATTCATTCATCGACACCGCGCTGGTTGAAAAAACACTGAGCTGTTTGGATATAGATCGTCGGGGGTTGACCCGGATTGACCGTACACTTCTCCGTGCACTTTTAGAAACGAACGATGGAGGACCGGTTGGGATTAATAGTCTGGCTGTAGTGCTGGGAGAAGATGCCGGAACTGTCGAGGAGGTTTATGAACCATTTTTGGTCAAGATGGGTATGATAGCCCGTACTCCGAGAGGCCGAATCATTACCACGGCAGGCATGGAATATTTGAAAAGAAACAAAGGGGCACATTCATGAGGGGAAAACTCTTACTCCACACCTGCTGCGGACCTTGTGCTACGGCTGTCCTTCCTGCACTGGAACAGGAGGGATTTGAAGTGACCCTTTTTTTCTTCAATCCAAACATTCATCCCTTTGATGAATATATAAGAAGACTGAATTCACTTCAATTCTTTGCAGACAGAGTAGAACGTATATGTTTTGCTCCAAAAACCTATAATCCTCGTGAGTTTTTTTACCAGATACAGAACGTACAGTATAGATGTAATAAGTGTTTTTTCCTTCGCTTGAACGAAACTGCTCTTTGGGGGAAAAAGCATAAATTCGAGTATTTTTCTACTACCCTCACGGTAAGTCCGTATCAGGATGTGGAAGAAATAATTCACTGCGGTGAATCTATAGGGCTCAGGGAGACTATTTCTTTTTTTGGCCGGGATTATAGGAACAAGTTCCCGCAAACTCGGGAGTATTCCAGCAAACTCTCGCTGTATGGGCAATCCTACTGTGGTTGCGTTTACAGCAGGTGGGAAGGAGTGAAAAAGAAGCTGTGGAGATCTCTCAGTGGGCAAAAATCTTCCTGATTTTGGGAATCGTATTGTTCATTACAGGAGCCTTTTTGTATTTTTCCCCCCGTATTTCCTGGCTGGGAAAGTTGGGCCGCTTGCCTGGTGATATAGTGTGGAAAAGGGAAAACGTAACAATATATTTCCCAATCATAACCTCATTATTGATAAGTGCAATTCTTTCAGCAGTAATCATTTTCATATCGTATTTACGGAGGTAAGGTTTCATGACGCATTATCGGTTCGGTCTTATTCTCATTACTAAAGTGCTGATCATCCTATTCTTTACCGTTGGCCTGTTCGCATCTGAAGAACCGCACGTAAGAGTTTTGCTTAAAGAATGTAATGAAAAAATAACCATTCATTCCCAAGACGTTGTGCAAATATCACGTTCCTACGGAGGGACCTCATCACCACCCTTTCCCTCTGCTACATTCCTGAAACGAAATGGAGCGGTGGAGTGGTTGGAAGGTGGAAAAATAGAGAAAGAATTCTGGGTCAGGTCAGGCGGGAAAGGATTTCTCTTGCTTGATGATCGGCCTTATAGAGGAGTTATCCGGATTACTTCTCAGGGATCACGCCTCTTGGTGATTAATATGCTCCCACTGGAAGCATATGTAAAGGGTACTTTGGGTCTTGAGGCGAGCCCAAATTGGCCTGAAGAAGCGTTAAGAGCGCAAATAATCGCTTCTCGTACCTTTGCCTTGAGGAATCTAGGTCGAAATGAAGCCGA
>SKXZ01000164.1 GCA_007128145.1 Candidatus Nitricultor lacus
AAAGCAACGGCTCGCAGGGTATAAGCAAAAACAGTTGGGATTTTTTTCTTGGGGGTAGGGATGCGGTGAAGAAGATCCTGGAGCAATCCAAATTGGCATCCCCAACCACAGAGTGACTTATTGGAGATATACCCCAATAGAAAAAGGATAATGGTAATCACGAGCAACCCCGGAACCAGTGCTTGTGGACCGAAAAGGCCGTTAAAAACCGTGCGCACTGAATCAACCGGATTAGGGCGAATACCGAAAATGACACCAAACACGAAAACACCGAAAACCAAAGCCATGGTTCGTATGCGGGTAGTGATTCGTTTTTTACCTAACCACAGGGTTGCCCAAATAATGACTATTCCCCATAAAACAAGCTTGACAATAATAAATGGGTTGATCGACAAAACAAATGACCTCCTTTATATATGTATATTACATATAGATATATTATATCTATAACTATATTTTATTCAATGTTTTGTGTGTGTTTTTTCTCTCTGTTTTCTTTGCCGGCATGATATGGGGAATACTGAATGCAACATTGGTTTGTATTCTGAAAAGAACAGAGAGAGAAAGGCCGTGAACACGAAAACCCGAGCAAACAATTTAATACACGAAAAAAGCCCTTATCTCAAGCAACACGCCCACCAACCGGTTGCGTGGTATCCATGGGGAAAGGAAGCCTTTGAACGAGCCAGGCAAAAAGATCGGCCGATTTTTCTCTCCATCGGATATTCTACGTGTCACTGGTGCCATGTAATGGCCCATGAATCCTTTGAAGATAAAGAAATTGCCCAACTCATGAACCGGGTATTTGTGTCCGTCAAGGTTGACCGGGAAGAAAGACCGGATATCGACCACCTGTACATGAAAGTCGCCACTCTGTTGACCGGTGGCGGTGGCTGGCCCCTGTCTATAGTGATAACCCCGGAAGGGGTCCCATTTTTTGCCGCGACCTACCTTCCGCCCCGCTCCATTTACGGGCGGCTGGGTATGAAGGAACTTATCTTGCGTATCGAATCACTGTGGCTGAATAACCGGGAGCGCATAAACCATTCGGGAAGCGAAATTGTTGCTGAACTGAAACACATGGATGTGGACCCTTCTCCCGGTCCGCTTTCATCAGAGCTTCTCCATACAGGCTTCCAGGCACTCGCACATCACAGTGACACCGATCACGGGGGTCTCGGTTCTGCTCCAAAATTTCCCCTCGCTCATAACCTGCTTTTCCTCTTACGATACTGGAAAAGAACACAAGAAAACGAGGCACGCATACTCTGTGAACGCTCACTCACCGCCATGCGCTTGGGAGGGATTTTCGATCACGTGGGATTCGGCTTTCACCGCTACTCTACAGACCGCTATTGGTTGGTCCCCCACTTTGAAAAAATGCTCTATGACCAGGCACTTCTGGCTATGGTTTACTCTGAAGCATCAGTTGACCTTAGAAACAATCTATACAGAAAAACCGCAAGTGAAATCTTTGATTACGTGTTTCGGAATCTTACCTCCCCCGAAGGTGCTTTTTATTCAGCTGAAGACGCTGACAGCGAGGGTAAGGAGGGAGAATTTTACCTTTGGACAAACCGTGAAATTGAGGAAATTCTCGGACCAGAGCTTTCTGGTCCTTTCCAAAAGGTGTTTTCGATCAAGGAGGAAGGGAATTTTACTCCTGAACATACTCCCGGACTAAACGGAAAAAATATTTTGCACATGAAACGCGCACTTTCGCATTGGAGTGAAAAACTGGCCACTTCAGAGCATGAACTCTCAGAGCATTTGGAGAAAGGAAGAAAAAGGCTTTTGGCAAAACGCGAACAACGCCCTCACCCCATGAAAGACGATAAAATCTTGACCGATTGGAATGGACTGATGATCGCTTCCCTTGCCCGGGCCGGCAGGCTCTGGGGGGAGAGAGAGTTGATCCAGCGCTCAGCAAAAGCAGCGCTGTGGATACAAGAGCACTTGACCGGACCGGACGGAAAGCTTCTCCACCGCTACAGGGAAAATGAAGCTTCGATTCCGGCTTTCCTTGATGATTACGCATATTTGACATGGGGATGTATCGAATTATATCAAGCTTTACTTGATGTTCGTTATCTCGAGTGGGCAGTGCAATTGAGTGAAGTGATGATCCAGCTTTTTGCAGACGATAACGGCGGATTTTTCTTCACTGCTTCAGACGGTGATCCGCTGATCGAACGTCCGAAAGAAAAACATGACGGCGCGGTACCTTCCGGGAATTCGGTTGCTGTGGCCAACCTCGTGAGGCTTCATCGTTTATGCAAACGCCTTCATTTTGAACAATTGGCTCAAAAAACACTTGAAAGTTTTTCTCCCTTGATCGAGCGTAACCCGCTGGCTCACATTCACATGCTGAGCTCACTCGAACTTTTTCTGGGACCGTCACTTGATGTGGTGGTAGTGGGTGATTCAAACGATGAAGCGACGCATACAATGCTCTCGCTGCTGCAAAGATACAACAATCCCCATCTCTCGCTACTTTTTCTTCCTGATGATAATCCGGATCCAATCCGGGCCCTGGCCCCTTTCACAAAAGACCACAGGAGAATAGGCAATGGCCCCACCGCCTATCTGTGCCGCGATTTTACGTGTCAGGAACCAATCACCGACATGGCAATACTGCTTCGGGAATTATCGTATAAACGCCATACTTATGATTGATGTATGTGTGAGTTTTAATGGTCAATACCGCGAATAATACGTCTCCTGGTTGTATACTTTTTTATGCAGTTTCCTCGTTTTTACCATTCTTTCGATACCCTGCCAATTATATCCCGATCGATTCGCCAGTTTCCGCAAGGTTTCTTCGCGCATGGGATGCACGGAAACAATACTCAAGACGTTTTCTTCGAATTGATCTCCAACAGGAAAATTGTTCCCTTCCGGAACATTTAAAAGCTCGGCAGGAAGATGAGCGTCATGAAAGATATCAAGAACCGCTTTTTGAAAAGAGGATGAAGGGCTTTTTATTCCGGTTTCAGCGGGTGGTCGAAGTGGAAGGGTGATATAGCTGTGATTCGGGTTCAATTTTTGCAGAAATGCAGCAATCTTGATTATTTCAGCATAATCGTCATTCATAGATTCTATGAGCATCGTTTCGGTGAGTAAACAAGCGGAAAAATTTTTGGAGAAATCAAGAATACCCAGTAAAATATTTATATGGTCAATATTGGGGTGCGGACGATTGATACTTTTCCAAACATCCTCACTGAGCGCATCTACTTTAATCGAGACCAGGTCCGCCGACATGAGATCCTTCTGTACCTCACCAAGGCCAAGCAGTGAGCCGTTGGTTAAAACGGCTATTTTTATCCCGAATTGCTTCAGTGCCTCGATCGTTCTTCCCAGCCCTTTGTCAAGCGTCGGTTCACCGTCTGTCACCAAGGTAAGGTAATCTACCCTTACACCTCTAACTGAAAGCGAATGAAGCTTTTTCCGTACCTCTTCCACCAGTTCCTTGAGGTCATAGAAATATCCACGGTGTATCTGTATATTTCGAGTGGGCCCTAACTGGCAATACACACAGGAATAGGAGCAATTTTTATATGGTATCGTGTTTATCCCCAGGCTCATACCCAGGCGCCGTGAAGGAACAGGTCCAAAAACCATGTTTTTCATAGCTCCTCACACTCCATAACTTCTTTGTATACGAAGGATTCAATCTCAATCATGATGAGGGCATGTTTCCCCTTCATTACCGTCTCTTTTGTTTCGGCCTCCTTGGCACGGAATTTTTTCTCCTGTGAGAGAACCATCAGTAATTGAAGAGCATACCCTGTCAATCGTTCCATCGATACCGGTGATGACCTGGATGTTTTTTTCTTGAAAGGAAGAGATTGCTCTTCTCCCCATTCCACCCGCCACCACCACATGCACCCCCAATTCATGGAGATATTGGGGTAAATAATACGGTTCATGTCCAGGGTTGGTAACAGTCGTTATCTTTAGAACCCCGCTTTCACCACAATCAATCAGGGTAAACGCAGAGCACCTTCCAAAATGCGGTGAAACCGCATTTCCGTCTGTCGCAACAGCATATTTCATCACAATTCATCCTCCTCTCTCAAAAACCGTGAGGAGTAAGGAGTGAGGAGTGAGGAGTAAAAGATACCACTCCTAACCATTCACGGCTCATTATTTGTCCTGTCAATGCGAGCCGAGCTGATGCACGAGGTGTGGCAATCTATGCTTTTGACTTGGAATGCTTTCCTCCGCCCGAAGGGCATTCCCCAATTCCCCGCCTCACGACTTTGAAGGGCAGTATTCAGTATTCAGAAGTCAGTATTCAGAATGGGGGGGGAAGTCTTTAGACCTCTCACCCCTAAGAATGTAATCCCCAGCTCTTACCCCGTCTTACGACTCACGACTCACGTCTCACCGCCCGCAGGGCATTCCCCAATTCCCCCAGTAATTTCTTTTCGAAATCTTCCAAGGCCTTACTCCGATAAAATTCAATCTTTCCCTCATCACATAAACGGGCAAGGTCAGGATCCAACGGGATCTGCCCTAAAAGCGGTATCCCCAAAGCAGCAGTCAGTTCTACTGCACGGCTGGGCCCAAATACGTGCAGGGGTTTTTCCAATCCAGGCACATTGAGATAACTCATGTTTTCGACCGCACCCAAGAGCGGTTTTTCCAGGGAACGAACCATTTTCACCGCCTTTCTCACGATCATTTCCACCAAGTTCTGCGGTGAAAACACGACCACCACGCTTGAGACGGGGAGACTCTGCATAACGGTGAGAGGTGCATCAGCTGTCCCCGGTGGGCAATCAACAACAAGAGTGTCAATATCCCCCCAATACACTTCTTCCCAAAACTGGGTGATTGCCCGAGCGATAAGCGGACCGCGCCAGATAACCGGGTCATCATCCTGTTCAAGAAGAAGATTTATAGACATCACGGTAATACCGGAGCGAGTGATGGCTGGGAAAATTCCGCCTTCTCCGCCTCCCGGAGTTCCGTTGAGACCGAACATGCGGGGAATACTCGGTCCGGTGATATCACCATCCAGAATGCCGACCTTCTGTCCGCTTCGACGTAAAGCCAGGGCAATCAATGAAGATACCAGTGACTTCCCCACTCCCCCTTTTCCGCTGATAACAGCAATAACCTGACGAATACGGTTTATGTTTGATGGCCCGCCACTCTCGATCTTCAGCTCTATCTCTTCGAGGCTGCAATGTTCCTGTAAAGCCTCTTTCACCACCTGGTGGAATACCTCCTTAACCCGCCCTTCACGGAATGGAACAGCAAGCCTTATCACCGAAGTCCCACCGCTTGTCTCAATTCCACGGAGTAGATTCATCTCTTCCACCGTTCTCCCGGTCAAAGGTACCGCCAAACTGCCCACTATTTCTCTTATGTGCTCCTTTTCACAAACCATTGACGTTTCTCTCCTTGCTTCCCTGGTTGGTCTTTATCATTGTTCTCTTTTGGCGAAAATGAACTGCTCCGAACGGATTCGTTCCCAGAGAGCGCGGATTTCCCGGCCTGCCTCACATTGTGCATATTCCACCACCGGTATTCCTTGAGCTAGTGAAGAAGCAACAGTCGTATCATACGGGATTTTCGCTGCAAGATCGATGCCTGCTTCCCTGCAGAAAACTTCAATGCGTTCTCCTATTTCCTCATTCAAATCCGAGCGATTCAAACACACCATGGAAGGAACCTTGAAATGCCTGCACAACTCATTCACTCTTTCAAGGTCATGGAGACCGGAAAATGACGGTTCGGTGACGAGTACAGCAAGATCCGCACCGGATAATGAAGATATAACCGGACAACCTATGCCAGGAGGACCGTCACACAAAAGATAGTCAACACCTTCTGATTCTGCAAGGTCCATTGCTTCCCGTCGGAGAAGAGCTACCAGCTTTCCCGAGTTTCCCTCGCCGATTCCCAAACGTGCATGAAACAAAGCCCCAAAGCGGGTTCGTGAACGATACCACTCCCCAGCCAAATTGTCCCGCATGGAAATAGCTCCACTCGGACACAACCGAGCGCATAACCCGCACCCTTCACACGAGAAATGATCAACCGTGGTATTCCTGATTGCCTCAAACCGGCAGTATTCGCGGCAGAGCCCGCAATCCGTACACCTATCCTGGTCTATTGAGGCCGTTTGTCCACTCCAAAAGTCGAACCGTTCTTCGATTTCCGATTCGAGAAGCAGGTGTAGGTTGGCTGCATCAACATCACAGTCCACCAGGACTGTTCTTTCCGCCAGAACCGCGAAAGAGCTGAGTATGGTGGTTTTGCCGGTCCCTCCCTTGCCACTCAGAATGACAATTTCTTTCATCCTGCAATCTCCTGTATTTTCCCGGCACATTCACGAAAGCGTGATTCCCACTCCGGAGCTTCACGAACGAGAGGAATCCCCCGCACTGTGCAGCGGGCGATTCTCTCATCATATGGAATCGTCATGAGGAGAGGAATTCCATTTTCACGGCATACCTCATCGATTCGTTCATTTCCCATTCCTTCCTTGTTCACAACCACACCGGTTGGAATGCTGAGTGCCTTTGCCACACCTATAGCAAGAATGAGGTCATGAACACCAAAAGGAGTCGGTTCGGTGACCAACACACAAAAATCAGTCTCTTTAACTGTCTCGACCATGGGGCAAGATGTCCCCGGGGGAGAATCCAGAATGGCAAACCCACCGGAGCGCTCATTACGGTATCTTTTTTTTACCTCCTGAATGATTGGCGGCACCAATGCTTCCCCCACTTTGAGAGTTCCCCGAATGCACTCGATATCGTTTCCACGACCCCACTCAACCAGGCCTACTTTGCGTTCCCGCTCGATAACCGCATTCCTGGGGCACATAATCCGGCAGGCCCCGCAACCATGGCAAAGATTAGGGAAAGTCGCGACCCAATCAGGAAAAACCGCCAAGGCATGAAATGCGCAAACGCGGGCGCATACACCGCAATGATCGCACCTTTCTTCGTCGATCTCCGGAACCGGTACGGAAATCTCCTGGGAACCTGTAAAAACAGTATCGAGAAAAATATGGTCATTCGGTTCTTCAACGTCACAATCCAGGAGACTCACGGATATTTCATTCGAGAGGGACAGTGCGAGACTCGTCGCAAACAAGGTCTTCCCTGTCCCCCCCTTCCCGCTGGCCACAGATATTTTCATTTCAGGCTTTCACGAGTGATGTCCCGCATTGCGGGCAACTGACACTCGAACAAGGCACTCCTCTTTCATGTGGTACCCGTACTCCGCACTGGGGACAGACGCACTCTCCCCCGGGACCGGATCCCGGGCGATTACCTCCCATTCTACCTTGACCTTTCTTTCCGGCTCCGCTTCCTGAGCCGGCACCTCCACCCCATACGGGACCTGTTCCATCTCCTCTTGGCATCATCAACACCTCCCTAATCAGACTCTTTTCATGCCATGGTGGCTTTCTACCGTCGGGTGTTTCGTCGAAGAGAGCAAACCGTTGCTGTATTGCCTGACAGCATCGGCCACTGTTCCATTGAAACCGGTGACGATCTCCATGCCTGAAGCTTCCAGTACCTTGAATGCATTCGGACCTACGTTACCTGTGATAACAACCTCCGCACCTTGTACTGCGGTCACCTCCTGGGCTGCGGAAACACCTGCACCTCCTGTGTCTTGACCATGGACGTTTTCCTGCGCATCCCATTTCAAAGTCTCGGGATCAACAATGATAAAATACCGGCACCGGCCGAATCGTGGGTCTACCGGTGAGTCTATAGAAGCTTCACGTGCTGTGATCACGATTTTCATTTCCAGCCTCCTCTTCTCCTGTATAACCATTTACACCTCGCAGTTGCTCATCAATCCATTCCAACCGGTTCCGGAGCATCTTCGCCCAGGATTTGAGATATAAGAGTTCTTCCGCTTGCCCACGTATCTTTCGGGAAGCAGGAGAGAGCGGGAGAACACAAAATCCCCTGCACCCACCACTCATCGGACCCTTCCCCCCTGGGCCTGTCCCGTCAAAACCAGGCATCATCCACCTCCCTTCTCCATGCTCTTCAAAGTCTGCACGTTGTCATTGTTTATTTTCCAGTTCTTTGATTCGTGACTCCATGCACTCCAACTGGGACCTCAATGCAAGAGCTTCCTTTCTCATAGTATCCGTTTCAACGGCTCGAGGAGCATTGACCTCATGAGTCCATTGTGGTGTTGGAACCGTTCCAGGCCCCGTAAAATATTGCCTTTCGAATCCGCTTGTGAGAAGATCGAACCTTCCACCTGATCCAAACCCACAACGGGGAAGACCACCCCGTCCACGGCCGATATATGGCCAGGGAGGGCTTTCTCCTCGAAAACCAAAACCTCTTCCACGGCCAAATCCATTCATTATAGATACCTCCTTTCTTTTTAACGATTCAATCCATGACGACGCTTCCTCTGGTACCCTGGTGGGAAAAGCGGCATAAAACTCAGTGTCCGGCAGGTAGGACACTCCTTTGGTTGCGACCTCGTGAATACTTCAAACGGAATTTTCCACTCATGTCCATTCATGCAGCGGAATGAGCGAAACGCCAACTCGAAGTTTCCTCCTTCAATGCGTATCGCTTTGCCATTCAACAAAGCTTGAGCAACTTTTTGGCGTGCAGAACCCAGCACACGGGCGAATGTGCTGCGGGAAACGTGCATCTTCTCAGCACACGCCTCCTGCTCCAGACCTTCCAAATCCTTGAGACGAAGAGATTCGGCTTCTTCTACTGTCAAGGTCACCTCTTCAAGATTCGCAAGAGGAACCCCTGCAGGTTTGAAGAAAGTTACCTGAGGAATTGAAGCAACTTTTCTCCATCGTGGAAGCCTTCCCATGCGTACACACCTTTCTGAAGCAATTTTGTCATATGTTCAAAATATTCTATTTTGAACATATGACTACTATTAGGATATACTCATTACTCTTCATTGTCAAGCAATATCTTTTATTTCAGTTGACATAAGTAGGCATACCAATTATATTATTAGTGGAAACCATTATCAATTACTGTTGTGAGGTCTTCTATGGGCTCAAAGAAAAAATGGTGGCAGGGAAAAATGAAAAAAGCTGGTCTCCGTTTGACTGCTCCGCGTCTCTCGATCATCGATGTACTGATTCACTCTGACGACCATCCCAGTGCGGAGGAAATATACCTCGCACTTCGCCGGCAATACAAGAAACATACGATTGGCCTAACAACTATTTACCGTACTTTAGATATTCTAGTCCAACTCGGTATTGTCTATAAGTTTGATTTTGGAGACGGCCGAACCCGCTATGAACTCTCTGAAGGCCCAAATGGCTTTCATCACCATCATCACCTGGTGTGTAACGGGTGTGGACATATCGTTGATTACACTGACTTCATAGATGAAGAAAAGGAACTTCTCGATAGAACCGAAAAGGGACTAGCGAAAAAATACAATTTTTCAATCCACCACCATCTCATTCAGTTTTATGGGTTATGTGAACATTGTCGATAGTTTTTCCAGGGTGAAATTTTTTTCTCAGTAAATGATAATGGGTTTCATTAATAATATCAAAGCAAAGGAGGTTTTTACAATGCCAGGAGGAGATCGAACTGGACCCATGGGCCTAGGACCCATGACAGGAAGAGCAGCCGGTTATTGCGCTGGATATAATATGCCGGGATATATGAACCCGGTTTTTGGGCGCGGTGGTGGCTGGTTTGGGCGCGGTGGTGGCCGTGGATGGAGACACCGGTACTATGCCACCGGGCTTCCCGGTTGGGCACGAGCACAATATGCCTACCCTCAATTTGCACCCTTCCCGGGAGCCGTTACGCCACCTGATCCTCAGGAGGAAGTGGAATATTTAAGGGAACAATCCACCATCCTCAAACAGCAGCTGGAAGATATAAACAGAAGAATAGAAGAAATCCAGAAAAAAACTCAAGCTGAAAATGAATAAATTGAACAAAGGGGGGAATTATCCTCCCCCCTTTGTTCAAACTACCCTGCCACATATGTTTCGGCTTCGAAGATGTAAATGAGAAAAACGGGGAAACGGGGAAGTGTTGAATTGGGGAATTGGAAAGTACGGTTGAGGGCAGGATGGCAGTGATGAGGAAAACGGATGAAAAATGGAATGCAGTTTTTATTCCTGGATTCTCCACTACTCACGACTCCCTACTCCCTACGCACTGCATTTAGAAAGGAGAAACAATATGTTGCATTCACCCTTCACAATAACTATCCTTTACGATAACCAAAGTGTTCAAGGTAACCTCTTGCCTTCTCATGGTTTTTCCTGTTTGATCGAAAACAATGAAGGAAAGATTCTTTTCGATACCGGAGAAAGCGGTCCGTTGCTCCTGGCAAATATGGAAAAATTGGGTATCAATCCATCTTCAATTGATAAAGTGGTGCTTTCTCATGAGCACTATGACCATGTGGGAGGGGTAGCGAGCTTTCTCACTACGGGTATTCCGATATCAATATTTATCCTCCCTTCTTTTTCCGCTGCTTTTCGAAAGAAAATTCTTGATTTGCATGGAAACATCCGTAAAGTGTCGCAGGGAATGGAATTACTGCCAGGAATATACTCCACCGGTGAAATAGAAGGTCCAATCAATGAACAAGGGCTGGTCGTAATGGGAGTAAAAAAGGCGCTCTTCATCGGGGGGTGTTGTCACCCCGGATTGGTAAAAATGGTATCTACCGCTTCGAAAATAGTTGGTCAAAAAGTAGGAGGTGCTTTAGGAGGCTTTCATCTTTGCGACAGCGAAGATGAGGAAATCATGTCTCAAATCCGCGGCTTAAAAGAATTGGGTGTTGATACAATCATACCGTGCCATTGCACGGGTTTCACCGGAATGGAAATAGCAGGAGATATATTCGGTGAAAACTGTATCAACGCTGGAGTGGGATCCACACTGGAATGGACGTGAATGATATCGTCTTTTTCTTTCGTAAGTCCTCGGGGCCACATACGATCAATGAGTACCCGGTGCCCATCATTTGAAGCGGCCTCTTCATAAGCACGTTTCAATAATATCGGCATTACAGTCACCTCCATCCACTTTCCCATCTTCTCAAGGCAGCCCTGATGAAAAAAAGAAAAGAAGAAGCTATCTATCCAAACTTTTTTTCTTATTTTACCCTCTTTTGATAATATAACTATGGAACATTTCCGTTTCGGAGAAGACCAAATGAAAAAATCTTGATTCTCATGACCACCCAATTATTTTCCGGTACAATTTTATCACCATGAAAAATAATAAAACCTTTCTGCGACACATATTCGTACGGGGATACAGAAGTGACGGTACCTGGGTAAAAGACATTGACCCTATACAAAGGTTGGAACCTTTTCTTTTCAGGACCAGGAACGAGGCCAGTGTATATTTCAAAGAAAAAATCGATATCACTCATACCATGGAATATATAAAGCGAAGAAATATGAATAAAGAAGTGGAAAAAATATCACTGTTTCACATATTGATCGCCGCCATGGTACGAACTGCCGCAATGAAACCGAAATTGAACCGTTTTATCGCAAGAAAGCGAACCTACCAACGAAACAAAATGTACATTTCCTACCTCGTTAAACAAAAAATGACTGAAGAAGCAAAAGCTATCGTGGTAAAGAATTCTTTTGACTCCTCAGACACGATAGATACCATAGCCTCCAGGGTACGCACTTCGATAGAGTGTGCCCGCACCAAAAGCATTGCCGAAAGTGAAAACCTTGTAAAGACGTTCTCGAAAATGCCCGGTTGGGTAATAAGTTTTGTGATAAGCGTTCTCCGGTGCCTTGATTTTTTCGGTCTCATGCCCGAAAAAATGATAAAGGCGGATCCCTTTTACGCGAGCGCATTTTTGGCAAATTTGGGCAGCCTGGGAATCAATGCTCCCTACCACCACTTGTACGAGTGGGGTACTGTATCATTATTCGTTGCCATGGGTATGTACTACGATGAAATGAGTTATACAGCGGCAGGAAATGAAAAAAGGAAAACCTTTGTAGATATCACCTTCACGGTTGATGAACGCATTGCAGACGGTTTTTACCTCGCAAAAGCACTGCAGACATTCACACATTTTATGAAAAATCCGGAAGAATTGGAACATAGAATGGAGGGAGAAACACCTATTGACTGACGAAACATCCCGATCCATGTTTGATGTTCTGGCAGCAACTGCAAACACATACCCTATATACCGGATTACAAATCTACCATAGACGGGCGCACCTATGCCTTGGCTATTAATAATCCATATGTATAAGTAATTTTTCTTTTATTCCCCCTTCATCAGCGTATCACGTATTTCCTTCTTTAGTTTGAAATAAGGTCTTGTCCTGCAAAACAAAGAATGGAATAATTCTTGCCTATTCATTCCGTTTGGTATAGAATTTCCCTTCCGGAGCGAACCAACAATGGATAGGGAAAAAAACAACGAAACGAACAAACTGAATATTCAGCATGGAAACCTGTCACAAAGCGGTAGTGTGGTCCCGCCTCTTGACCCGGCGAGGGATTTTTTCCTGAACCGGCCGCTTTTCGGCCTCATCGTCAAAAACGCCGCACCGGCTGTGGCTTCCATGGTATTCATGGCTCTCTACCAAATCGTGGATGGTATTATGGTGGGCCGGAGCCTGGGACCGGAGGCTTTGGCGTCGGTCAATATCCTCTTCCCCATAATGTCAATCTATATCGGGCTTGCTGTTCTCATTGGGGTGGGTGGCAACGCGAGGGTTGCCGTCCTCCTGGGAGCGGGTGAGGTGCATAGTGCACGGCGTGTTTTCGGTCTGGTCAATGTGCTGGGAGCCGGATTAGGCATAATAGGTAGTGCTATCACCCTTGCCGCTTTACCTCAGATCCTTTCCATTTTGGGAACATCCGGAACATTGGGTGATTTTGCTGGAGAATACCTTGTTGCCCTGACACCCTTCTTTACCTCCATGGTTGTTTTTTACATCCTGGAACAATCGGTGCGCAATGACGGGAGACCGAACCTCGCCATGTTTGTTATGACCGTAACAGCTCTCGTCAACATATTCTTGGATTACCTTTTTCTCTTCCCATTGGGCATGGGTATCGGCGGGGCAGCCCTGGCGACCGGTATTGCGCATACCCTCGGTGTGGGAATTCTCCTGGGATATTTCGTGCTGAAAACAGTCCGCCGCCGGAGCGGACTTCGTTTCGGTATTCCCGGAGGTGGATTCCCAACCATCAGGACCATCGCCGTGAACGGGTCTTCCGAAATGCTCAACAATCTGGCCGCCGGATTGACTACATTTCTTTTTAACCGGATTATCCTCAGTTATGTTGGTGC
This sequence comes from Candidatus Nitricultor lacus, assembly GCA_007128145.1. Taxonomy (GTDB): domain Bacteria; phylum Atribacterota; class Atribacteria; order Atribacterales; family Atribacteraceae; genus Nitricultor; species Nitricultor lacus. The sequence goes on from SKXZ01000164.1 coordinate 13,300, forward strand.
AATAGGGGTGGCTGCTTTCGCCCTGGTGCAGTATCTCCTGATGGTGGGAATGATGGTGATTTACGGCATGTGTACGGGAACCCAGCCTATTTTCAGCTACAATCACGGCGCAGGGCTTTCCCACCGGGTGAGGGGAACCCTGCACCTGTTGATGAGCGGTTCTTTACTTGTGGGTATTTTCTTTTTCTTCATTCTATACTGGCAAGCCGCTCCTTTGGCAGTATTGTTCGTTCCTGATCATCCCGAGGCTCTGGCTTTGACTTTTCGTGCAGCAAGAGTCATGAGTTGGTCCCTGCTCTTGATGCCGGTGGGAATTGTGGCATCCATATTCTTCACCGCACTGGAATTGGCGGGGCGTTCCTTGCTGGTAGCTATTTCCCGGGGGCTTGTGTTCACCATAGTAGGATTAGCCGTCTTTCCCCTGCTGTGGGGGGAATGGGGAATTTGGTTTACCCTGGTCTTTGCCGAAGGAGCAACCACTCTTTTGGGTGTGTTTCTTATCCAGCAGTGGATGAAAAAAACCCGGGCAACTACGCTCAAAACTGATTCCATCCCCTCAATCCAACATGCCGATGTGTAAGTTTTCGAGCTGACTCCTTGAAATATAAAAACCAGCTCGAAAAGAAGCTGTACACCAAGCTTGAGATAATCAACGCAGACAGGAAGCCTTATTAGCTCGTATTTTGCCAAGACGCAAGAGAGATTTCACATATCGCATAAGTATTGGATTGTCTGTGTAAACTCATAACACCCCAAGTTTATCTGGTAAAATGGATAATCATATCCCTGATTCAGACAATCACTACATGAGATATGATAGAAGGGAATACTCTACTATGGAGGCACTCATTCATGACAGAATTCATGAATTACAGCAACCTGCAGGAAGATAAAGTCACAGATTTCGGTATCGTCAGTGAGAAAGATAGCAACCACATCCGTGAGTTGGCTAAGCGTTGGGCGGAAATTGCCGACAGCGACGAAATGAATATAAGAAAAAGATTGTGGCTGGCGCTGAAGGACCTTGCACCCGAGAGACCCATGGTTCTCTTCGAAACCCTCTCGGTAGCAGGTTTCATCACAGATGAAGATGTACAATGTGAAAACAGTATTTTGCAAAACGTAGAAAAAACCATGCTGTATAACATTAGGCAATATGAATTGTTGAACGATGATATTGTCCTGGAAACCTACTACAGGATCCCCTGGAAGGTTACAAGATCAAATTATGGTGTACAAATCGTCGAACAGCACGCTGAAAACTCACTGGCCTATCTCTCCAACTTCCCGATTCAGAAGCCCGAGGATTTTTACAAGCTTAAAAAACGCACCTTTGAAGTGAATAGAGAACAGACAATGGCTTTTAAAAATTTACTGGAAGAGATTTTTGGAGATATTCTCCCTGTTCGTGTGGGCAATTACGATAATTTCTTTCCAGATATGGGATTCACCCCATTCACGGGAAACAATTTCATCGGGATAACTATGGATTTATTCAAGCTCGTGGGAAACGATAATATGCTCTTGTGGACCTACGATAAGCCAGACCTGCTGCACAAGTTTTTGCGTTATCTTTGCGACGACCGCCTGCGGTTCTACCAATGGCTCAAGGATGAAGAACTGTTGGATTTCAACACCGATAACCAGTTCGCCGGGCCATCCAGTTACGGATATGTATCGGACCTTCCGGCACCGGACAGCAAAGCGCAGGTTGATCTAAAAGATGTGTGGGCTTGGCCGGAATCCCAGGAAACCACACCTGTATCCCCCAAAATGTTTGAAGAGTTTTTCCTGCCCTACATCGCCGAAGTCGCCAACATGTTCGGTCTCACGTACTACGGGTGTTGCGAACCAGTCCATGACCGCATTGAAAGTATCATCGAGAAACTTCCGAATTTGCGTTCCGTTTCGGTATCCGGGTGGAACGATTTTTTCAAAATGGCCGAAGTACTCGGTAAAAAATATGTATATTCCAGGAAACCAACACCCGCATTTTTAAGCGGTAAAAATCCTAACTGGGATGCAGCGGAAAAAGACATCAGGGACACCTTCACCGCGGCCCGGGACTGTAACCTGGAGTT
>SKXZ01000116.1 GCA_007128145.1 Candidatus Nitricultor lacus
ATCCACTTTCCACCCCTTTCAAGCGCAGGTTGTAATCAGACATTCAGGATAAACACTATAATTCACCGCACCTGTTACCCCCTTCCCTCCTCATTCTAAAGCAACGTTCCGGCATCAAACATGTTAAATGCAGTTGAGGGTTTGGGTGTTTTCTTTACACTACTCCCTACTCCCGACTCCCTACTCACTGCATTTACAGAGGAGCCGCCCCGGTTCACCGAGGGTACCGATGAAAAGCGAAAAAAAATCCATCTCTCCTTCTGCAGGAAAGATGGATCTATTCACGGTTTATCTCCAAGTGTAGTCATAATCACCAAATCCATAGTATCACCACGACATAGAATACCTGTTGAGGAACGCCCTGTCAACGCATGTAAAAAGTGGTAAGACGTAAGAAAAGAGAAGTAAGAGGTGGAAGAAAGAAGAAGGCTGTTGAGGGTTGAGGATTTAGAGGTGAAGACCCTGATTTAAAAAAAGGGAGGGCTCGACCAGAGACCACTGTTTTAATACTGGTCGGGGAGAGCGGATTTGAACCGCCGACCACTCGCACCCCAAGCGAGTACGCTATCCTGGCTGCGCCACTCCCCGACTGTGTGTTATCAATCCGTGCTCTTTATAGCAGAACGCAATCTGCCTGTCAACAGCACGCAGTAACAGGGTATGGCTGCAACAGGTCATGGCGCCAATCCACCCCTACCCCCATTGTTTCTTTCACACTCAATTCATATATAATAATAATTGATCTTGTCATGACTACTGAAAATATCTCGACTACCATGTACCTAAAAAAAGCTCATACCAGGGGAAAATGCCATGAATACAATGAATTCTGATGATGAAGCTGCTATTGAAGTAAGAGGACTCATTAAACAATATGGCAACATAGTAGCCATAGATAACATATCATTTACCGTGAGACGCAGAGAAATATTTGCTTTTCTCGGACCGAATGGTGCTGGTAAGACCACTACAATCAAGATGTTGACTACCTTGCTCAAACCAACTCATGGAGCAATATTGGTAAACGGTTACGACCCAACCCGGGAAAAAGATGCCGTCAGAAGATCTTTCGGTATAGTTTTCCAAGATCCAAGTCTCGATAATGAGCTTACAGCATATGAAAACATGGTGTTCCATGGGGTGCTGTATAATATGCCTCGAAAAGTGCGTCAAGAACGCATAAAAACACTTCTTCAGCTCATGCAATTATGGGAACGGAAAAACGAGCTGGTAAAAAAATTTTCAAGCGGGATGAAACGCAGGTTAGAAATCGCCAGAGGTCTTATGCACCACCCCCAAATACTATTCCTCGACGAGCCCACCCTGGGACTTGATCCACAGACACGACACCTTCTTTGGGAGCATATTCGAGAATTGAACCAAAAAGAAGAAATTACCATATTTTTGACTACACATATCATGGAAGAGGCTGAACGGGTAGCCGATAACGTGGCAGTAATTGACAATGGTAGGATTATCGAACAAGGTACACCCAAAAGCTTGGTAGAAAGGACAAGCTCATCTTCTTTAGAAGAAGCATTTCTGACCTTGACCGGCAAAGCAATACGGGAAGAAGGTCCTGGAAACACTTTGAAAATCACCAGGAAATCCTTCAAGCGAAGAGTATAACTATGAATGCGATATACATCCTATGGCTGCGTCAAGTAAAACGGTATTTTCGTTCCAAGTCGCGCATAATCGGCGCGCTTGGGCAGCCTCTACTCTTTTTATTCGCCCTTGGTTTCGGATTTGGACCAATCTTTGAACGAGCCGGAGAAGGTGATTACTTGCAATTTCTTGTTCCCGGCATCATTGCAATGAGTATATTGTTTACTTCGATTTTTAACGGAATTGAAATCATCTGGGACAGGCAGTTTGGCTTTTTAAAGGAAACACTGGTCGCCCCCGTCTCAAGAGTGAACATCATGCTGGGGAAAACTTTGGGGGGAGCGTCAGTTTCCATATTTCAAGGAATAACAATTCTCGCTATAGCTTCAATGATCGGTTTCAGGCTGACTCATCCATCTGTACTCCTTGCAGCCCTGTTGTTCATGTTTCTTGTTGCCTTGTTCTTCACTGCTCTTGGTAGTGCCATCGCTTCGGTTCTTGATGACATTCACGGCTTTCAGTTGATCATGAATTTCCTGGTAATGCCGCTATTTTTTCTATCAGGCGCGCTGTTTCCCGTAGAGGATCTTCCGCCCGCTGTAAATATATTTGTACAATTCAACCCACTATCTTATGGAGTTGACGGGTTGCGTGGGTCTCTTACCGGGGTTTTTCAGCTGGCATTATGGGCCAATTTCGCTGTTCTCACCGCCTGTGGAGCGATTATGGTTATCATCGGAGCTTACCTGTTTTCAAGAGTAGAGATTTAAAAAAAGGTATCAGAAAACGCATTAAATTCCCTTTGCTCAAAGAGAGCTTTTTAATTCGGTAGTATTCTCTCTTCGAGTATTGTCCTTACCAAAGCCACCACATTTTCAAGAGGAACATCGGACATAATCTCCTGTGAAGGGGATATTATCATCCCACCACCTTTCCCAAGAGTATGAATGGTTTTCGCCGCCATTTCTCTAATATCAGCAGGCTGACCATAGGGAAGAAGCTCCTGTGTATCAATTCCACCATAAAAAACAAGATCTTTACCGAATTCATTTTTTAGATACTTAAGGTCCATTACTGGTTGCACGGGTTCAAGGACATCGAGACCGATATCAATCATGTCAGGAATAATTTCAGTTATATTCCCAAAAGAGTGGTGTATTATCGGTAAACCGGCTGATTTGAATATTTCCCATTCTTGAGCGAGACGGGGTTTTAAATATTTTCTCCACATCTCCCGCGAAATAAGCAGTCCTTTCTGCGTCCCGAAATCATCTCCTGTATGCGCGCATTTGAAGCCGAGTTTGACTATATTTCTTGCCACCTGAATTTTGTATTCAGTAATCTTGTCAAGAAGGGATTCAACTAGTTTCGGTTGCAAAGCGATATTCATCATAAAATTATCAAACCCCATTAACATCCAGCACTTTTCAAAAATCCCTAAATAGCCTGCGCATATGACCAATTGATCGCCAGAAAATTTTTCGAGGTCCTGTGCTGCTTGGGAAAAATTCCCAGGGATGTCAGGTTCGGGTATTCGAAATGACCGGATTTTTTCCTCACTGTTCAGGGGAGATTTTCGTATACACAAGCCGTCACTTTCATGGCTGATACCGATTCCCCACCGGTCATAAACCACGTTGTCTTCCGGATCAAGTCTAGCAAATCCCATATCTATAGCCTTTTGAAGCATCACAGGATTTTCGTGATAACGGAACACATCGTCCATCATTGCGGTGATATAAAGATGATTATCGAGATATGCCTCGAATTCTTCTTGTGACCGCAAACCCAACGCGCCTTGCAGCCTTTCTCTTGTCCGAAGCGAGGCAAAATAGATTTGGCTGGGTAAATAATCTATTGCGTCTCTCATGATTGTTTTCAATACACGCTCTTCTCTATTCATTTTCACTTCCTCGGGAATTAACGATAAATTTTTTCATAAACTTCCTAATCAAGATCACTCGGGACAAAATATGATTGGAGGCTTCCGCGAAATATCGATGTAAGTATAAGAGGAGGTATAGAAAGAGTAATTATTGAAGCCGCTATTCTGCCCCATGGAACCTCAAGACCAGAAACAGCGAAAGCCGCTGCTGCAACCGGCATAGTCATACTATGTCGGGAACTCAAGGCAAAGGCAATAAAATATTCATTCCAAAGAAGAATAAATGTGAAAAGTAAACCTCCGATTAATGTAGGAAGAGCCAAGGGAAAAGCGATTTTCCAAAATACCTGGAAGTACGAACACCCTTCTACCATTGCTGCTTCCTCGCATTCTATGGGTATCCTGCGGAAAGATTCTATCGAGAGCCAGATAATAATTGGAAGAGTTATGAGAAGGTAAGTAATAATGAGCGCTGCTTTGGCATCATACAATCCCAATCTAATCCAAATACTTGTGAATGGTATGACAATAGCCACCGGGGGCAACATGCGTAAGGTTATAACCCAAAACCGCAAATCTTCGCGTCCCCGGAATGTAAACCGCGCAAAAATATATGAAGCTGGAATCCCCGCAACAAATCCAAGCAAAACAGCGGCAGGGACGATAATAAGGCTATTCACTAAACCACGCTGAATATCGGGCAGTTGAAACAATTCTATGTAATTCCTCAGGGTGGGGGTAAAGATCAGTCGTGGAACAGGCGTGATGATATCTCTTGTCACTTTAAAAGAACTGATGCCTGTCCAAACAATGGGAAACACGGCAAAAGCTACGATGAGAACAATCAATACATAACCCACAATTTTTGCAATATAATATTTGTTCTTTCTTACTCCTTCAGCCATCGCCTATATCCTTTCCAA
>SKXZ01000211.1 GCA_007128145.1 Candidatus Nitricultor lacus
GGAAAACGACTACACAGCAACCGGATTATTTCCGCACTATATAAATCTCCAGAGGATTCCCCCGCTGAAACGAACATCTTGGAAAAAGCAGAGCACATCTATACTGTAAACCCCCATAAACATACCGAACCTGTGTCAGCCAAGGCAACTGATTTGTCCCGTTCAAGCAGGAAACTTTTCCCTGCTTCGAGCGCAATCACACCTCCCCCCAGGGAAGCCAACATATTGACGGTATCCTGTCCTACAGCAGGAACGTCTGAAGAGAAGTCCTGGTCACTCCTGCCTACCTTCACCACAACAACGTCACCACCAGCCAGACTTGCTCCCCTCTTTATCGTTTCCGTTGTTCCTTCAGCTGCTTCTACCGCAAGTACCGACTGGTTTTTCAAAACTACCGTCTGACCAACCTCTCGATCTGCAAGCATTCGAGCCAACTGAGCTCCATAACGAACATCTTTTATTTCTAAAGGTGTAGGGGTTTTCCTGGTAAGTACTCCCTCGGGGGTAAGCACTCCTTTTATAAAATCAAGTGGTGATATAGAGGTAATCCCCGCTCCGGTGAACTCCTGAAGCACTCGGGAAATAACAGGGCGATCACGCCAATCAGCATTTCGTTGTAAAAAAGAGTGGATATCTTGTCCCAGTACACCAGGCTGGAATATCACCGTACGGGGGAATTTTCCCGCAAGACAACAAACGGTGCATCCCATCTGTTTACCCTTTTCAATGACCGCTTGGAAAGAAAGCTTCTCAAAATAGTGAATATCTTCCAAATCAGGATGAGGACGTAAAAACGTAAAACTCACCGGAATGACTTCAATGCCGCGCCTCTTCGCTCCATGTGCAACAAAAACAGGAATATTACCTTCTCCGGCAACAAGAAGAAGTTTTTCAGCAGACATCACTCAAACTCTTGTTCTCTAATGAAAAACGGGTGACTCCTCGTTTACTTTCCAGGTAAAACTGCACAATTTCAAGACCTAAGGTTCCAAGGGTGCTCCATTCACCATTGAGATCGTGTACGTTCTCAGGAATGCCTTGCTTTCGGATAAGAACATATGTTTTTTTAATTTCTTCCCGTTCTTCTTTTGTCATTTTCCTCCGTTTCATGCCTACCAGGTTTAAACCATACAAACGGGCCGTGTGCCCATCAGCCAGGGAAAAAGGTGGTATATCTTTTACCACCTTCGAAAGTCCACCAACCATAGCCATTCTGCCTATTCGAACAAACTGGTGAACCCCAACCAACCCACTGAGAGTTGCCATGTCCTCAACAACAACATATCCTGACAAGGAAGCTCCATTTGCCATTGTGACTGCATTCCCCACCCTGCAATTATGGGCTATATGACAATAAGCCATCAAGAAACAGCTTTTTCCAATTCTGGTTGAACAACCTTCACCTGTTGCCCGGTGAATAGTAGCAAATTCCCGTACAACCGTGTCCTCTCCAATTTCTACGGAGGTTTTCTCATCCCGGTATGCAACATCTTGAGGGGGTGTCCCCAAAACCGCATGATGACCTATAGTAACACCTTTTGCTAATGTCGTCCTCCCCTCCAAAACCGTAAATGCCCCTATACGGACGGAATCACCTATCACGGCATGCTTTCCTATTATTGCATATGGACCGATTTCCACCCCCCTTCCCAACCTTGCACCATCCTCAATTATTGCTCTCGGATCAATGCTCATTCATTATTCCTGCCTTCCAAACAAGGAATGTCATCATATCCCGCCAGTTTCTTTACCATAAGGTGATTAAGTTCGTGCCCGGACCGGATAGCCACGAATTGTCCCACCAATCTTTTTCCCACCAACATCAAATCCCCCAAGAAATCCAAAATTTTATGTACACACCCTTCCCCTTTCATTCGCAAGGGCGAAAGTGCTTCGCCATCCTTTCCAAAGATAATCGCTGACTCTCGTACCCCCTGCCCCAAACCCTTGGAAAGTATTCCAGCTATGTCACGCTGGAACGCAAAAGTGCGTGCATTACCGATTTCAGAATAATCATCGTTCTCATCCATCCCGACACACTCCACCCGTGGTGCAGGAGAAAAGTCGAGTAAATACTGCACAGAAAAAACAGGTGACGGAAAAGCAAAAATATAGCGTCCTTTTCCACCCACCCATAGAGCCTTCTTCACCTGAGCTATCTTCCGATAGGATTGAAGTTCCTCAATGGAAACATCAGATAGTGCTCGTAACCAAATATTCAAACTCCCGTCACCCGCTGGAAGTTCTCCCCCCTCTATTCTCACTTCCAAATTATCCAATTTTTTAACCCAACACGCTGATAAAAGGTGTTCAACCGTTTCAATGGCTCTTCCCTTCCGGCAGAGTGCGGTAGATCGCCGCGATGGGGTGAGAAAAAAAGCGTGTGCCGGAACACGCACATCGTCAAAAAGGAATGTGATTCCTGATCCTGCCGGTGCCGGGGACAACACAACACTCACCGGATCTCCCCCGTGCAACCCCCTTCCCTCTACTTGGATTGAACGAGAAAGCGTCCGCTGTTTTTGTGGTGTTATTACTTCCCGGAGATATGCTGTTGTATTCGTCTCAAACTCTGCCATATCTCCGGTAATTTGCGAACCAAGGCTCGTTCGCGCATCTCCTTCCGGTGTTCCTGGGCTGGAAAACCGGAAGCCTTGATGCTTGGCGGCAAATCGTTTGCCACACCCGCACGCGCTGTCATAATTACTTTTTTTCCCACTTTGGTGTGATCACTGACTCCACATTGCCCTCCCATCATCACACCATCTCCTATGGAAGAACTCCCGGCAATCCCTGATTGTGCTGCAATTACCACATTACATCCTATAGACACATTATGAGCTACCATGACAAGATTATCAATCTTTGTTCCCTTTCCTATCCGGGTAGATCCGACGGTTCCCCTATCGATAGTCGTGTTGGCTCCGATTTCAACCTCATCGCTAACTGTGACATGCCCAATATGTGGAACCTTCTCGTAGTGGTCGCCATTCCACTCATAACCGAATCCATCCGCCCCGATCACAGCTCCGCTGTGCACAATAACCCCATGACCCAAGCAACAATGTTCCCGAATGACTGCTCGGGGATACAGAATACACTGCTTTCCCATCCGTACATACTCTCCTACATATGTATGGGGATAAATGACGGAACCATCTCCTATTTCGGTACCCTCTCCAATAAAGGCAAAAGCTCCTATCGCAACCCTGGCTCCCAATTTCACCGATGGATGAATGCTGGCTGTTGGCTCAACCCCTTCAGCAGGCGGATAAGAAGGAGAAAAAGAAAGCGCAAGTGTTCGATAAGCTTTTCGGGTATCAGGAACCCATATTTGGTATTTTCCTTCACACCTTATACCGGATGGAAGAACCACCGCAAGAGCGGATGATTCTTTGAGTTCTTCCAAACAGCAGACATCAAAGAGAAAAACCAGTTCATACGGTCCTGCCTCAGAAATGGTGTTCAAACCCCTGATTTCGAAAGCGGGGTCGCCTTCTAGGCGACCCCTTATGAGCTTTGTGGCTTCTTGAAGTTTCAAATAGGCTCACTCACCACTAACCTGCCGGAGAACTCTGCACCTGCTGAATTATTTCATCAGTTATATCCACTCCACCGTATAAAACAACGGGCATCTCCAACATTTCTCTCTCTCCAACAGGAACGCGTAATTCACTGCGGATTACCAACACAAGATTCCGTCTTTCCGAAATTGTTCGTATCGCTTCAATAACATCAAGATAACGCTCATCAATAAGGTTTTGACGTTCCTGAAGCATTTGGTCTCTAATCGGTTCCCACTCTATATTCATTTCTTCCTCTAAGGCCAGCACTTCTTCCCGGGTTTTTCCTCTTCCCATTTCGTTGAGCATTTGCTGGCGTTGTTCCAATTCCCTCATCAGTTCCTGTTCAAGCTCTGATAACCTCCTTGTATTGGGGTGACTGTCAAAAATCTTATTGATATCCACCAATCCGATTTGTGAGGAATCCAGAGAGTTAGTGGCCGCCAATGCTGCAGGAACCGCAAAAAAGAAGGCCACGAGAACAACGAAAGATATGGCCGCTTTCCTCAAAAACATAAAATACAACTCTCCTTTCAAGGGGCTGAATTATCGCCCATCATGTGTATAATCAGTCGTACACAATGGCGAGAAACATATGTCGAAACAGTACACTTGCTTCTCAGAAAGTGTGGCCAATACTGAAGTACGTCTGTGCCCCAACTTCCCCTATACCATAGTCAAGACTGACAGGGCCTATAGGAGTATCAACCCTCAATCCTACTCCATAACCCATTTTTATATCACCAAAGTCAATAGCCTGATCTAATTCCCACGCATACCCCGCATCTCCAAAAATTACTACCTGAGCACTTTCGGTCACATCCCATCGATATTCCAAA
>SKXZ01000019.1 GCA_007128145.1 Candidatus Nitricultor lacus
ATCTTCAATTTCTGAATGCGTCCGGCCAGCCGGGAGATAAAACGGGCAGCCGGTACACCATCTACCACGTCATGGTCAAGCAGTACCGTAAGATGCAGGATATCCCGTACCTCAACTCTATTCTGGAAAAACCATGACATGAGGGATAACCATGCACCTCTTTTATCATCGTGACACAGCAAAGCACAACCCCCCATTACAAAGGAACTATCTTCCTCCTCCACCTCCACCTCCACCTCCGCCTCCGCCTCCACCACCTCCAGACATACCTCCACCTGCTCCGGAAGCTGAAGTAGCCGAGGAGACAGAGGTCATAATACTCGTTGTCATGGAGGAGAAACCGGCGGCATAATTTTTAGCCGAGAACCCGCCGGAGGCAAAGTACCACCCGGTCCCGAAGGTATAGGAACCTTCACGCAGTTCTGGATAAACCCGTTCCAGTTGTTTCATTACCCGCTTGGCCACTCCCAGGGTGGTGGCGAAAACAAGGTACTTTTCCCAAATCACGAGCGAGGGGATTTCGTTCCGGTTCATGGTGGAAAATTCACGCAGGAACCGGCGGAAAGCTTCCCACTTGGCCATGTGTTCTTGACCCTTGGAGGAGAGCCGTCGCACAAAAAGTACACCCAGATGAATGGTCAAAATTATCAGGGCCAGGAGTGCTGGAATGAAGAAAACCCCGGTCAGAACATAGACGAAGACCAGCAAGATAACCAGGACCAGGTCAGCCAAAAGTAGCTTTCGCAACAAAAGAGGCCTCTCCTGCTTTTCCCATTCCTGATCGTAGACTCCCTGCTCCTCCACTGCTTTGCCCACCATGTTTTTCCAAAGCGACCAGAATGTAGAAAAAATGATCCTTTTCCCTTTGAACAGTTCCTTCATTTTTTCTTCAATGTTTTCACCTGATTTCAGGATTTTCAAAGCTTGAGAGATATTCTTTACCCCGCTTTTCTTTTTTGCGAACTGTTCGATCTGGGTAAAGGTTAGTTTTTTCTCGCCGCCAGCTATGGAACCGAAAAGAAAATCAAGGAAAAACTTTTCGTGGTTTTTTAGAGCACTCCAATCCTCGTTATTAAGGATAAGCGCATACCCGGTTTTTTTTCTTCTTCTCGGACGGCTCAATGGATACTCTTCGATCAATAAGTATTTCCTGACAGCCAGGTCGAGGATAGTGGCGGTAAAATCATTGGCCATAAGCCCCCGTCGAAGAAAAAAGCCAACCTCTGCAGGGGAAGAATCACCGACCGGTTCCCGGAAATAACGGCCAGGAAAAACCTTCCGGTAGGACTTTCTTTTCACACCAACCACAATAAAAGAACCGATACCAGCCAGGATAACGGCTAATGAGAGAAATATATTGTAGCGCAGAACTGACCGGGCCCGATTGGCCTGGGTAGCAAAGCGAGCCTCTTCAGCCAGAATACCAGGAAGAGCTTCTTCACTGGTTTGCACCGGGTTTTCTGGGACCAGCCGATAGGGAAAAGTTACCCTACCCTCCAGAAAAGTCCGCTCAGGAAGCGGACTTACCTGCCAGGTGATAAGTGAGGGGCTCTCGATGTCCACCCTACCGTAAAGCGGTCCATGCCCCCAAGCCCGAACCTCGTTGGGTTCTGCCCCGGAGGGGAGGTGGAGGTGGATCATGACTTGTTCTGTCGGTTCATCCCACTCGTCTCCCACGAACTGATAGTAGAGTTCGGCCACGTCCGTATGGGATTTGACCTGGTTTCGAACCGTGTAAGAGAGGGTGAAAGTACGGTTTTCGTCCCTCGCGTCTATGCTCCAGTCGATAAAGACCCGATCCCCTTCGTCCCGGATAAAAAAGGTCCCGGGCGGCCCCTCAGCACCGGCCGGATTGAAAGTATATTCGAAATCGCCCTCTCGCACCTGGATATCCGTGATCTCCACACCCGGTTCAGTTCTGATCCACTGGAAAAAGCCGTGGTACTGCCCTTGAAAGACCACCGTACGCTCTTCGGACACCTGCATGGACCCGTCTTCCCGAATTTCCGCTTCGATCAGCAAGCGGGGATACGAAAGAGATCGATCTGCCAGCGCTGGTGAGGAAACCAGCATGACACCCAACACCACCACCCATCCAATAAGCAGGAGTGCTAAACGAAAAACGGTGTTTTTTTCATATCGCCTCCAGAATATGAAGATAGCAAAAGGGTACACGCAAACTACCCCAGACATCTTAGGGTTGGCTTGCCCCTTGGATACACCCTTTGATCCACCTGCCGGTAATAGTGGGTCTCCCGAAACATGCTGGAGCTTTTTATCCATTAGTGTATATTTTACCACTCTTCCAATTTGAGAAATCGCAAAAATCGGATTCTGCTTTAAAATATTATCTCCTACTTATTGTATTTGAACAGAAAAGGAAGGATGATTATCAATGATGAAAAAGTATCCTACACTGGGCTGTTGTGGGCTTGATTGTGGTTTATGCCCCTCATACTACACTGTGGGGTCAAGCAGGTGTCCCGGTTGTTGCGGAAAGAATTTTTTTAATAAACACCCTTCCTGTTCTTTTATTACTTGCTGTGTGAAAAAAAGGGGCTTAGAGGTTTGTGCGCATTGTGGGGAGTTTCCCTGTAAAAAATTTGATAACGCCACAGAAGGGCCTGATTTTAAGACCACTTCCCAAAAGATTATGGAAAATCAGAACTATATACAGTCCTCAGGGATTACCAGGTTTTTGGAACAACAAGTTGAAAGAATGAAGGCGCTTCAGGTTATGCTTGAATTCTATAATGACGGAAGATCAAAGACTTTTTATTGTCTGGCCGCTACATTATTGTCTTTGAAAAGTTTACAGGCAGCACTGACAAAGGCCGGACAAGAAATAACAAATCAATCCATAAGGGAAAATGATATGAAGAGTAAAGGAAAAATATTAAAGGGAATTTTACATAAATTTTCCCAAGAAGAAAATGAAGTACTGAAAATGAGAAAGAAATAATGGTGAATTGATTAGGAAGAGGCGAGGTAGATGTCTGAAAAAACAATGATGATTATCGGTGCCGGTATCGCCGGGTTATCTACAGGGTGTTACGGCCGCATGAACGGCTACCGCACCAGCATTTTTGAGATGCATGATAAGCCGGGAGGACTCTGCACGGCATGGTCGCGGAGCGGGTATATCTTTGATGGATGTATTCATCACCTGGCTGGTGCCAGCCCTGCATCCCGTTATTATACAATCTGGGAAGAGTTGGGTGCTGCTGATGTGGAAATGGCTTTTCATGAAGTTTTCGTGCGCTGTGAAGACGCCTCAGGCCATGTATTTAACGTTTATACCGATATCGACCGGCTGGAAGAACACCTGAAAGAAATAGCCCCGGAAGACAGCCCCTTGATCGACCAGTTCATCCGGGGGGTACACCATTTTTCCCATTTTGAACTACTGGCACTTCCCCTTCTACGGCCGGTGGAACTGCTCAGCACTGCCCACCATCTCGTGTCGCTGCCCCGCTGGATGAAGATAACAACTTCAGGTTTTGCTGAACGCTTCCATAATCCTTTTTTACGCCGGGTTTTCATGTATATCCAGTACGGTATCCCTGACGTTCCCATGGGGGTACACTTGGGTTTCCTGGCCGGTTGCCACAAACACACCCTTGGAACACCAAGGGTGGATTCCCTTACCTTCGCTCGCACAATCGAAAAACGTTATGGGAAACTCGGGGGCGAATTACACTACCATTCCAAGGTAGAACAGGTTCTCATCGAGGGTAACCGGGCGGTTGGGGTACGCCTTTTCGATGGTTCCGAGCACCGAGCGGACGTGGTAGTGTCCGCTGCAGACGGGAGATCGACTATTTTTCAGTTGCTGAACGGCAAATATCGAGACGAGGTAATCAGAACTTACTATGAGAACCCTGCCACAGGGCCTCAACCCTTTGCCGTTCATGTCTCTTTAGGGGTGGCGAGGGACCTGTCACAAGAACATCCCTCAATTTTTTACTTTTTTGACAATCCACTGCAGATAGCCGGCATACAGCAAGATCATGTAAGCGTGGAACTGAACAGTGGACCTCCTTTTGCACCCCCGGGTAAAAGTGTGCTGAAAGTGCCCCTGGATTCCACTTATGCGGACTGGGCCGGGCTCTCAGGAAGGTCGGTGAGCTACCAAGAGGCTAAAACCGCTACCGCTGAATCAGTGATCAATATCTTGGAACAGCGTTTTCCGGGTTTGCAAAAACAGGTGGAGATAGTGGATGTGGCCACTCCGCTGACTACGGAACGTTACACCGGAAATTACCATGGTATGCAGCCTTGGAAAGCGCCAAAGGGGAGTCTCAAGGTATTGTTCAGGGGTTTGAGCCGAACCTTGCCTGGCTTGGAAAACTTTTACATGGTCGGCCACTGGGCTGAAGCCATGGTAGGTATA
>SKXZ01000057.1 GCA_007128145.1 Candidatus Nitricultor lacus
ATTCCTGGTCGGTTTCGAGGATGGATACCGGGTCAGTAAAGTTGTTTTGGCCATCATGGATTCAGCTCGTAACCGGATGCCAGTGGAGGTAGACTATCGGTAAAGAAGCGCTTAGGAAAAAAGTATGTAAGTATGAACAGAAAGGATGTCCTTATATTAATCAATACCGCTCATATAAAGCCCGTAACATTAATCCGCTCGTACTGATAAAGAGATGCGAATGTTTTCACCAGGCTTTTCTAGCAGGTTCATGTGCAACCTCAGAGGAAAAATGAATCACGAGAAATGAATTGATTCATTCTGAATAATATTGCTCCATTCGTTAAGCTGTGAATATTTTCTCATTCGGAAGAAAGAAATAAGGTGGATAAAATTTATTTTCCTCGGTACTGACGGACCATGGGAAGCAACGGTACAGGGCGATCCTGAATAGTACTGAAGCATTAGAAATACAGTATTTTTATTTCAGTGCTGACCGGGAAGATCGAACAGTTACCTGTAATATATGGCAAAGGCGATGAATATTGAGCTGCCGGTATTCTTTATGCATACCAAGAGGAGCCGCCCTCGTATTACATTTATATCCTTCATCCTGATGGGATGGTATCTTTGGACGCCGTTACAGGGGTGGTTTTCTTCCATTGTTTCCCCTCTCAGGGAATTATGTTATGCTGTGAGAAGAGAATGAATTGCGCATAAAATGAGAGTGGAAATACCTTCACATTGTTGGTCAATGACAAGGAAATAGCCTCAATTGAAGTGCAAGTACCTGAACCGGAGCGCTGGGTATTGTCGCAGTGGGTAGAGGCCGCTTCACATTTGGTAATTTTTTTCTGGAGTGAGCAATTGGTAGTAAAGTTTTTACTTTATTTTCACATGAAGGGGGGAGCGTGCCGTGTTTCAGGATAATTGGCTTCGACATGTTTCTCCTGTATTCTTCTGAGACATTGATCATGGAGAGATAATTGCTGAATATGACTACAGCAAGGCATGCTGGACGGTTTTGGGAAATCGACTTCTGGCGGGGGTGCGCAGTCACCGGGATGATTATCTACCACCTGGTGTACAATCTTTTCGCCTTCGGCTCCTTCCGCCTCAACCCTCATGGAGGTTTTTGGCTGTATTTCCAGCGTGGTGTCGCCATCTCCTTCATTACCCTGGTGGGGATTTCGTTGTCTTTAGGGTACAGCCGTCTGCTTGAGCGAAAGAAGGTCCCCGAGTTTTCAAAATATGCCCGGCGTGGAGGGATAATATTCTTTTATGGCTTGGTTATTACCATAGTGACCTATTTTTTCCTTGGTGATTGGTATGTTCGTTTCGGTGTGCTTCACTGTATTGGAATATCGATAATCTTAGGGTATTTTTTCCTACGTTTTTACTGGTTGAACCTTGTTCTCGGAACATCCATCATAACAGCAGGGTGGATACTTTATGACCAGGCATTCCATTTTTCGTCGTTTACCTGGTTGGGTTTCAGGCCTTACGGATTCTATACTGTCGATTACTTTCCTCTTCTTCCATGGTTTGGAGTTGTTCTCGTGGGGATCTTCCTGGGGAAGACATTGTATCCCGGTTACCGGAGACGTTTTCAAATCAGTGACTACTCCACGGTTCCACTGGTGTCTTTTTTTAATTTTTGCGGGCAGCATTCCCTTGTAATCTATCTCCTTCACCAGCCAGCGCTGATCGCCGTGCTTGCTCTTTTCGGATTGATTACCTTTACCTTGTAGTTTGGTTTATCCACATGCTTGGGGGATGAAATATGAATGATCTGTATCCCTTCCTGACAATCACCCTGATCAGCATCACACTGTTTATCACTCTTTTTTTTGGAGTGCGCCGTTATCGGGAGCATGGTGGCGCTCTTGAAAAGAATATGCGCGAAGAACTTCGCCAGGCCAGGGAAGAAGGAGCTCGGCAAGCCAGGGACCTGCGTGAAGAGGTATCCCGTACACAGATTCAAGCCAACGAGGTCCTGGTTCGTACTGTTACAACCCTGGGTGATAATCAAAAAGAACTTCTCGAAGGTCTTTCACGGGCGAGTCGGCAATCGACAGAGGAGATGAGGAAGGAATTCGAAACCCATGCACAGCGAGTGGCCGGATCTCTCCGAGAGATACAGGACACGATGGAGAAAAAACTCGACGCGGTGAGGAATACGGTTTCCGAGCAACTCCGGGTCATGTTTGATGACCAGCGCCGCCAGATGAACGAGGTCGTCACAGCGTTGAATGCAATGCGGGAGGCGAGTCGGCAGGAACAGGAAAAAGCACGGGAGACACTTGAAGCACAGTTTCGGAGAATCCAGGAAAGCAACGAGAAAAAGCTTGAAGAAATGCGTCTCACGGTAGATGAGAAACTCCACAGTACGCTGGAGAAGCGTTTGGGGGAATCCTTTAAGCTGGTGAGCGATAGGTTGGAAGCGGTTCAGAGGGGACTTGGTGAAATGAAAACCCTGGCAGACGGAGTCGGCGATCTCAAAAGGGTTTTGACCAATGTCAAGGAACGAGGGACATGGGGGGAATACCAGTTAAAGGCGATTCTCGGTGAAATCCTGACCCCCGATCAGTATGAACAGAATGTCCGGCCCAGGGAAGGCGGTGAATGTGTTGAGTATGCTGTCAAGCTGCCCGGAAAGGACAGCGATTCTCAATGTCCAGTGTGGTTGCCTATAGATGCCAAGTTTCCAAAAGAAGACTATGAACGTTTGCTTGAGGCGGCAGAGTGCGCAGATGCCGAAACAGTGAAAACGGCAAGCTCTTCGCTGGTAAACGCCGTCCGAAAGGCTGCTAAAGATATACGGGAAAAATATATTGCACCTCCCGCCACCACCGATTTTGCCATCATGTTTCTTCCTACAGAAGGGCTGTATGCTGAGATTCTCCGCCATCCCGGGTTGCATGATGACTTACAGGCAAGATACCGTGTACTTGTTGCGGGTCCCACCACGTTGTCTGCCATTTTGAACAGCCTGCGTGTCGGTTTTCAAACCCTGGCTATAGAGAAGCGTTCACATGAAGTGTGGCGTGTTCTCGGAGCGGTGAAATCTGAATTCGGGAAGTTTGGCGAGGTACTCGAGCGGGTGAAGCGGCAGCTTCATTCTACTTCCAACACCATTGAAAAGGCACAAACCCGTACTCGAGCCATGGAACGCAGCTTGAGAGATGTTGAACAGCTTCCTGATGAAGAGGCACATTCACTCTTGGAACTGCCTGAGGCGGAAGAGGAAAAATGATGCCGTTTCCTGATCATTTCTTTTAGGAGGAAAGGATATTGTCGAAAGATATCGCATTCCGAGGATTAATGGATGCACTGCCGCATGCCTGTATCCGTGTAAAAATACAAACCGATGCGGCTGGTGAACCAACCGACTTTGTGGTTACAGGGGTGAACCATGCTGCAGAACGACACCTCGGATTGAACAAAGAGCAAATCATTGGAAAAAGTTTCCGGGAAGTACTTACTTCGCTGGGTAGCAATATAATTGATTTGATGGATGTCTACCGGAAGGTAATCCTGGATGGGAATCACTTCCGTTTCGAACATTATTTCGATTCTCTCAAATGGTGGTTTTCCATTACAGCTTACTGTGATGAACCAGGTTTTCTTACCTGCATTTTTTGTGATATCTCTCAACGGAAAACAGAGAAGAATGCACTTGTATCTCTGGCCCATATGTTGGAAGACCTGTTGGAAATACCTGGTGAGTCCATAGATTACAGGCAAATCGCCGAGGCCATGAGGAAATTGTCGGGGGCAAAATTCACCATTATGACTTTGTATGACCCTGACCAGGATACATATACTACAGTTGCCCTGGCTGGTGTTGATGATGAACTCCTGAAAGCGGCATCACTTTTCGGGTTCGAGCTTACGGGAAGTGTGTGGAAATATCCCCCGGAGCGGGAAACACTACTCCAGGATAAGGTTACCAGCCGTTTTTCCAATGTGGTTGAATTCACCACGGGTACTCTTCCCCGGCATTTCGCCCTGCTGTTGCAAAAGACCTTTCAAACCGGAGAAACGCTACTGGTAAAAATGTTTTCCAAAGGTAAAATTCTTGGGAATTTCACTCTTATCATGCCTCGTGGCAAAGCGTGTAGCAATCTCCAAGTTGTTGAATTGTTCTCCCGGCATGTAGATCTCCTTTTAGCACGTCTGGATGTTGAAAAGGCCTTGAGTGAAAGTGAATATGAAAAATCATTAATTCTCGACTCCGCCAAGGAGATTTTTGTCTACTTGGATTGCGAACTGAAGATACAGTGGGCGAACAAGACAGCTGCATTATTGGCGGGAATGGAGCGGAAAGAAATGGTTGGCAGCTTGTGTCATGAGATCTGGCACAAGCGCAGCGATCCCTGTCCTGGCTGTCCGGTATTG
>SKXZ01000032.1 GCA_007128145.1 Candidatus Nitricultor lacus
CGGTCCGACGCCGGGGCCGACCCCTTCGCCCACGCCGGGTGAGATGGAAAAGGACTTTACCCTGCCAACAGTTGAAGATGAAAGCTTCACCCTGGGAGACCACCTGGGCCGCCCGATTGTGTTGAGCTTTTTTACTACCGCTTGCTTATCTTGTCCTCACATGGTGGCCCCGCTTAATACTGCCTATTCACGTTACCGGGATTCTCAAGATCTCCTGGTGGTGGGAGTAGGCTATGGGACCATGGATGCTATTGCCGCGTATGCTGTTGAGAGAGGTATGGAATATCCGGTGGTGGTTGATTCTGAGAGAGTCGCGGTTGATCTCTACAGGGTCAATACTGTTCCCCTTACCTTTTTTATCAACCGTCAGGGACAAATTGTTGATAGGCATGTGGGAGTTCTTTTTGAAGCAGACATTGATGATTTTCTTGAAATGATCTGGTAAAAAGAGAGGGGTGCACCCCTCTCTTTTTACCGGGTTCATCTTCCTCGCCTGAAACCTTCATTTTGTTTCATGCCACGCTGCCTTTGTTCTTCATTTCCTGGCTCAAATTCAGATTTCCACATTCTCCTTCTGGTTTGTGGAGAAAACTCTTTTTCTGAATCCGCCCAGTCAGGAAATGCAAAAAACACTTCTGTGCCATATACAACCCGGTACACACCGCTCAAGGCCACGCTTTCTCCTACCGTAAAATCATCGGGGGAGAAAAACCGCGCAGGGTGGAGCGCAACCCGGACCTCGTTTCCCTCAGAGTCTGAAACGACCAACTCAGGAAAGGGAAAATCAAGGTTGATCTGAGTGAGTGTGCCTTCCAAGATCGTCAGTTCTACGTCTTGCCACCAGGCACCCCAGTGCGTTTCAGGGCATCTCATCCACCCCCGGTCTCTTTGGCCCCATACTTCGTTATTTGAATATTCAGAAGCCAGGGTTGTTCCAACCAGGGATACTGTTACTGCAAGTACAGTAATCCATATCATCCTTTTCCATATGGGTTTACGCATTGTACCCACCTCCGTTTTGTTTGTTCTTTTTCATCATAGTCGCTTGTTCTCAAAAAACCCTCAAGAAATCTTAAAGATTTGATAAGAAATGTTTTATATGATACTATAACTATCATATTAATAAGGTATTATTTTGATTGAAAATGAGAGGTCAATGAGGATGCGCCCTTCAAAAACCTTGTTGTTCAGATTGATTCCCCTGGTTACCATGTTGGGGGTAGTGGTGGCTCTGTTGCTGTGGTGGTCGTCTATAGGGCAGAGAGAACAGGCGATAGATTTTCGTTTGCCAACCCTTGACGGTGAATGGGTGTCTCTCAGTGCCCTGCAGGGTGAACCGGTATTGTTCACTTTTTTCCTTTCCCGCTGTCCTGACTGCAACAGGGAAACAGCCTATTTTAATGATATATACGAAAACTACCGGGAAAGCCATTCTTTGAATGTTCTGGGAATAGGTATAGGAGAGGAAATAGAGGAATTTGCTGAACGTAACGCTGTTTTATATCCCGTGCTGCTTGATACATCCATGGAAGTTGCCCGCGCTTATGGTGTGAGCCGGGTACCACATACCGTACTGGTTGATCGGCAAGGACGGGTGGCTGCAAGCTATTCGACACCTTTGTCATATGAAGAGTTGAACGACGCTTTACAAATGATTTTGTGATTTTCCGCATATCTTCATGTTTCTGCTTTCCCCTCGACCGCGAGCACACATGATTCAACAAAGGTCATCAGCAATCTGATAGTTCCAATGGTATAATGCAGATATCAGAATAATTCAATTGCCGCAGGAGAGGGAGCTTGTGAAGCAAAAAAGCTGCACCTTGAAGAGCGAATACATTCTGGAACTTATTCGTATTCGGGGAAACATTTCCCGCACGGAACTCTCTCGGGTTTCAGGAATGGGGTTACCCACGGTAGGTAAGTACGTTGATGATCTTTTACGTGTGGGAAAAATCGTGGAAAATGGCTATGAAGAATCGAGCGGCGGGCGAAGAGCAAGGCTTTTGACCATTAACCCCTCTTTTGGTCCTGCTATTGGGATAGATATGAGTGGTGAGGGATTGCGTCTCAGTGTAGTCAACCTGGGAGGTGAGGTTTTTTCAGCCAGTGAAAAGCCCTTGAAAAACGGTGGAGGAGTAAGTGAAACTATACATGAGCTGGTATCTGAGACTCTCCGTTCATTTCCCGAGGTCAAATCCATCGGAATAGCAAGCAGCGGGTTTGTCGATTATTCATCAGGGATATCTATTTCCTCGGCCCACCGTGGTGATGTCGATAATCTTCCCCTTCGCTCGTACCTTGAGAAATCATTTTCTCTTCCGGTATTGGTAGATGACGTAAGTCGCACCTGGGCATTGGTGGAAAAAAACCTGGGAAATGCACGGCAGGAAAAAGATTTCATTTTTTTATTTCTGGATGAGGGGATAGGTTTATCCATGTGTATAGACTATTCTTTTTACCGGGGGCCAATTGGCATTTCCGGTGAAATAGGACACTTCGTGATAGATGAAAATGGTCCGCTGTGTGGTTGCGGGAATCGGGGGTGTCTTGAAGTACTGGCATCCTGCAACGCGTTGGTTCGTGATGCTGTACGTTCTATACAAAACGGGGTGTATTCATCTCTGCAGGGGAGGGAAATTTCCATAGAAAATGTTGTAGCGGAAGCGGAAAAAGGAGACAAGTTGTGTTACAGGCTGCTTACCGGAGCTGCCGAACGCATTGGAGTGGTATTGGCGCAAGTAATCAACCTCCTTGGAATCACTACACTTGTCTTAGGAGGGAGAATGCGTGTTGGCGGGCAACTGCTTGAAGAACCTATCAGAAGGATGGTGAAAACCCACTCTCTATCACTTTTAAGCCGGGATTTCACTATACGCTCTGCACATTATGGAAAAGAAGCAGGAGCAATGGGCGCGGCAATCCTTTCCTTGTTGGAGTTGTTCAAAAAGTAAAAAGTGTTGAGATTTGAGAAAGGAGATAAAAAGGTGAACAAACGAATTGGTGGTCCAGGGTCTTTCATGATCGGTGAAGAGGAAAAACGAGAACTATTGGACGTAATCGAAGGGGGGTACCTCTTCCGTTACGGGGCAGAAGATGACCCGTTGTTTCAAAAAAAAGTGTTGACTTTTGAAGAGGAATTTGCCCGTTATCTGGATATAGAATATTGTGTTGCGGTTAACAGCGGGACCAGTGCCCTGCTTACATGCCTGGCTGCTCTGGGCATCGGTCCGGGGGATGAGGTCATTGTTCCTGGATACACGTTTATCGCTTCCATTTCTTCCATTGTTCTTTCCCGGGCTATACCCGTATTGGCCGAGATAGATGAATCTCTGACGCTGGACCCGGAAGATATTCGGAAGAAAATTACCGACAAAACCAAGGCAATCATGCCCGTACACATGTTAGGCAATCCATGCGATATGGACGCCGTCATGGAAGTAGCACGCGAACACGATTTGTTTGTAATAGAAGACTGTTGCCAGGCAGCCGGTGCCTCTTACCACGGGAAAAAGGTGGGTACCATTGGACATATCGGTGCTTTTTCTCTCAATATGTTCAAGACTTTTACCGCAGGAGATGGAGGTGCAGTGGTCACTAATGATTTTGATCTTTACGAGCGGGCATTCGGTTTTCATGATCAAGGCCATAAACCGCGACGCAGCGGTGTGGAAATCGGCCGCCGCAGTCTGATAGGGCTTGATTTCCGCATGAATGAGCTTACCGGTGCGGTGGCACTCGCGCAGGTGCGAAAAATGGATACCATTCTTACCCTCCTGCGGAGCAAAAAGAAAAAATTGAAAGAGCTGTTACATATTCCTGAAAATGTAAAATTTCGGACCATCAATGACCCGGAGGGCGAATGCGCTACTCTCCTTACCTTGATATTCCCTAACAAGGACAGTGCCGATGTTTTTGCTCAAGAGGCTGGGACGGAAACCATCTCCCATTCCGGCTGGCATGTCTACAACAATATGGAGCAAATATTGGGGAAAAAGGTTCCCACTGATTATCCTTGTCCCTATGAATGCGAAGCATACGGCCGAAAGAGAGAATACACAAAGAATATGCTTCCACGAACCGATGATATATTGGAACGTTCGATCAATATCAGCATTGGAGTAGTAGACAAGGGGTTGGGGTCCGCATTTGGTATCAATATCAACTCGAGTGATGAAGAGATTGCTGAGGTAGCTTTAAAAATTAACGATCTGCTTCGCAAAATTCCCTGATCTTTCCAAGTGAGTGGAATATTATGGTTTCAGGTTCCGATAAAGACGGAGAAAGTGGAAAGTATGCCCTCCGAATTTCGCAGGGGGGCTTTCTTTTTCTTGGAGGAAGCCCAATCTGTGGTAGAATTTTAG
>SKXZ01000179.1 GCA_007128145.1 Candidatus Nitricultor lacus
CGCCTCATCCGGCTCTTATCACCCCGTCGGTAGACCTTACGGTCAGCCGCCTTTTGTTGTGTCCAATGGCTCCTCCCTTTCGGTTGGCCTAACGGACGCAACCGGGTGAGGGAGCCCCAACGCTTGACTCCCATTACAGGAGCTTCATCACTACGTAAGGCTCCACCGCCCTGCTCCGGTGTCTCGGTACTGTCCCTCGGACGGTTTGAGCCGCTTGCGGGTTTCCCTTCACATCAGCGAGCCGGTTCCCACGTTCCCTCATCCATCCTCGTGATCCGTTCACGCATGGCTTATGCCGGTCACCGTCTGGACAGTCCCCAGGACACCCTCCAGACTCATCCCGGGCCACGTAAGCAGGCCCGGTTTTGATGGCGTCTACGTGTTTCGACACGTCCTCAGCGGTTCACTTGCGTTCGTCTCCATCGGCACACATCTGACGAGGTTGTTGCCTCGCCTTTTCCCGTAACGCTCACCACCAGGGGTTTCAACCACAAAAGCTTTCAGGGTGGTTTGGAGCCTCAGCTTTCTGGCGGCTCCGAGGGGCCCACCCTCATCATCGGTAGAGCATGACTCAGGAAATGTTCATTCTACTCCTTCGTCTTCGTGGCGCAACTGAATCCTGAATACTGTTTTCATTGCCTGCCGCGTCGGCACCAAGCGCCTTCTCGCAGTGACGGGTTGTAGTGTTTCTCCTTGCCCTAAATGCTCAATTCTCAACCCTCGATTGTATATAATCATCGTATTCCTCTATCTTCTCAGCTCCCCTTGGTATAATATATTTATGGATGGTTGCGTTAAATGAAGATACACTTTACACAGCATACAATTGAACGCGCTAAAGAACGTGGAATAAGCTTAGCCGAAATCCAGGACGTCATAATCAATGGCGACCAATTTTCAGCAAAACATGGACGTTTTGGAAAATTAAAAATATTTCCCTTTGAATCGTGGCGTCAGGATGTCTATTATAATCAGAAACGTGTCGAAGTTATCTATGTCATAGAAGGTGAAACAATCACAGTAATAACTGTCTATGCATTTTATGGAAGGTGGCACGGTAATGAAAATATATTATGATGATAAAACAGATGTGCTCTACATAAGGTTTGATGAGCGCATACAAGATGTTATCAACAAAAGAGTAAGTGAAGAAATCGTTCTTGATATCGGTGAAGGAAACAAAATTATTGGTATGGAAATTATCGATGCTTCATCCCGGATAAATCTTCAATCCCTTCTTCCTCCGCAATATGTAATACACAACAAGTAGCTTCCGCCATTCCCCATCTTTTACTGAAATCGTTGAATTGGGGAAGTGGAGTGAAGTTTGGATTCATCTCCCAAATCAACCGGTCTGTTCTTACCGTTGCCACAAATATCGCCGAAGGTTACTGGCTCCTCAGTCCTTTCAACTCTTACCCCGACTTCCTGTCCGAAGGGCACCCCCAATTCCCCGCTCCATCTTCCCCTGCCTTTAATTCGTTCTCAATATATAACATATTACGAAACATAGGAGAAAATATCGCTGCTCCGTGCTATACTACCTGTACAGAAAACGTAGAAAAAGCTATATAAAAGCTTTTACCATCAGCATTTGCTCGAGGTGTTTCTGCCTACGTTCTTTACAGAGAACTGTATAAAAGATATAAACATATAAGTCAACACTAAATACAAATACATTCTTATATGAGAATTACACTCTTGCATGAGAACGTTTATCCGCTATACTATTTTCATTCGAAACGCACCATCACACGAACAAGGAGGAGAACGTTGCGCGCAGAGGAACTGAACCTGCCGAATTTTCCCTATATATCTATGACCGAAACCGCTATACAGCGGGTATGCCAAAAGGCGTTGAACTATCCCCGTATCTACTGGGAAGAAAAGGCAGTGGAAATATGCGAGGATGAAGGGATCATGATTGATTTCCAACCCTTCAAGTCCCTCACCGGTGTGCTGGTAAGAGATAAAATCGGAGCGATACTGGGGGTACGCGAAGACCTCCCTGAAACGCAAACCATCCGGGTGATCCTGTATGAATTCGGTCACTTCACCCTCCACAACTCAAACCGCTTTTCCCACATCTTCCACGGGCACAAACACAAGGTTACCGGGGAGGAGAAAGAAGCAGACCTTTTCGCCTTCTGCCTTTCTGCCGACCACATCCGCGAGTCGGTACGCTGGAATTTCATTTATTATGGAGAAAATTATGATCAATAGAGGGGTAAAAAATGGAGCAAGGAATGTAAAAACAGATTCAACTGCATGCGACAGGCAGCTGATCATATCGAAATTACAGTATTTTCTTTCCCTAAAACCTGAAATTGTCTTTGGGTATCTTTTCGGGTCCCAGGCGACCGGTTGTGCCGGCAGGCTGAGTGATGTCGATCTTGCGGTCTACATTGATCCATCCTTTCGACCACCACCGGGGAGCTACGGCTACCAAAGCGAACTGATTGCGGAGCTTTCCGCTTTCCTGGGAACTACAGTCGAGGTGGTGCTTCTCAATAACGCTTCGATACGCCTCAAACACCAAGTGCTGAAAAACGGCGTTTTGATTCACAGCCGTTCACATCATGAAAGACGATCATTTCACGAAAGAACAATCAGAGAATACCTCGACTTTAAACCTTTAATGAAAACTCAACATGAATATATGCAGAAAAGGATTCTTGCGTTTACCTTTGGATGTGAGGAAAATGGTTGATAAAGACCTCTTGAACAGTAAACTGCAGGAGCTTGAACGTTATATTACACAGCTTTCAAAACATCGGGGAGTAACTTCAGATAAGCTGGCCAATGACCTGGATGAAGCCTGGATTATTCAGCATGGCCTTCTACTCTGCATCCAGGTAGTTTTGGATATGGGTAATCACATTTTGGCGGATGCGGGAGTTTCCGTAAATGAATATGCGGATATCTTCCCCCAGTTAGGACGGTTAGGAGTAATACCCGAAGATTATGCTGTGTCGATTAAGGGCATGGCGGGGTTACGAAATTTGCTTGTGCATGAATACTCGGAATTGGACATGGATACATTAGCCGGCGTTGTGAACAATCGGTTAAATGATTTTACCCGCTTCGGCACATATGTACTGAAATACATGGAGAAAATTAAAGAAATCGTCAGGAAAAGAAAGAGGCTGAACGAGTGAAAAAGTAACAGGTATGATACAATGCCAAAGGGAAAGGGGTGTGAGGAAGAAGGGGAAACCCAAAAAGCACTACCCACCGTTCTTTCGATACTGCCATTGCGTGGCAGGTTCCCTAAACACTAAACTCTCAACCCTCGACTGCCTTATAAAAGCTGTTTAGGGTTTATGCACCAACGGTCAAAATTTTTCTCCCTCAACTCTCCGCCTTTTGCCCTACCTAGACGCTCGACTCTCAACCGCTTTCCGGCCCTCAACCGCCCTTAGGCTCTTGACTGCCTTTTGCCCTAAACACTAAACGCTCAACCCTCGACTGCCTTAAAGTCGCTGGATTCCGGTTTACCACATACCGGAATGACCAAAAGGGCATTGCTGATTTTAGATGTATGATTGCAGATTTTACAATCCGACTTCAGAAATCATACTTCATACTTTACACGGCTCCTCACCCCTCACGCATTTTCCGCTCCTTTTCCCATCCTTTATCCGTCTTACGTCTCACGTCTTACGTTTCACGGCCTTTCAACAAACCCCCGCAGTTCCTCCTTTATCGCTACATTTTCCCCATTCACTATCCGCTTTTCCATCTCCCGTACGAAGCTGGTTAACTCATCATATGAAAGCGGTTGATGATCAGAAGATACCCGCATAATCTGGGTATGGGCGGTATCGACCACCTCCTCGCCATTTCCCCACAGCTTCTCGATTCGCTTTTCCCCCGGACGCCGTCCCACGATTTCGAGCTCCACGTCCTTTTCGAGGGTATACCCCTGCAGTTCGCAAAATACCCGTGCCAGTTCCTTGATGGGGATGAGGTTTCCCATTTTGAGCACAAATATATTTCCCGATCCATCCATGAGCCCCGCTTCCAACACAAGCGTCACCGCCTCGGGTGTAGTCATGAAATACCGCTTCATTGCAGGGTCGGTGATGGTCAGAGATTCACCTTTTTCCAGCTGGTGTTTCCATATT
This sequence comes from Candidatus Nitricultor lacus, assembly GCA_007128145.1. Classification (GTDB taxonomy): domain Bacteria; phylum Atribacterota; class Atribacteria; order Atribacterales; family Atribacteraceae; genus Nitricultor; species Nitricultor lacus. The sequence goes on from SKXZ01000179.1 coordinate 4,128, forward strand.
TCAAGGACATTCCCCCGGCTCCCCAGCACATTGCCGAAGCGGACCGCGCATATGCGCGAAGATGGGTATTGCCTGGCAAAGGCCTGTACCAATATCTCTCCCATTTTCTTCGTCATGCCCATCACGTTTTCGGGTTCCACCGCCTTGTCCGTGGAGACGCAGATTATTCTTCCCACCCGACCTGCTGCGGCCTCGAGGACATTGAGCGTACCCACG
>SKXZ01000037.1 GCA_007128145.1 Candidatus Nitricultor lacus
CCAGGCTCTTGGCAGATAAGTGGCCACGGCTCACACCCGTCTTTCTCGCCATTTTTACCTGGTTTTTTCCTCCTCTTCATCGATTACCCGGGAATTGCTTTTTTATCGATCACACCAGTGGGCTCCAGCAGGTTTTTCCTTTACACCAGCTTTACCCGAATTTCCCCGGTCTCCATGAGAACAATTCCTCTCCATACCGTTTTTTTTTAGATTTATTTATATTATCCTTTTATATAATGTGAGGAATATCTTATAACCAGTATCCATTATATTAAGCGTATATATAATACATCTTTGCTTGCTAATGTGTGTAAAATAATTAACGCTATAAATTAATGAGAATGAAGCAGAGATTTATAAAGACCCAGATTGAAAGAAAAATCATATGAAAAGGCGGTCGAGAGCGCAAGTCTGTCTAGGGCCTAAAGGCGGGGAAGATGGGGCGGGGAATTGGGGAAGTGGATTAAATTCAGTGAGAAGTAAGAGGCCAGGTAAGAATTAATACGGGGAAAGACTGTCTAGAGTCGATGGTTTAGAGTTTAGAGGTTTGGATTTTGTTCCACGACTCACGACTTACGACTCACGACTCACGGCATTTATACTCCTCACCCCTCACCCCTTACTCCTCAAGACAATTAGAATGGAGGTTACATTCATGAAACAGTTCGAAACTTTGGCCATTACCGATCCCAAAAAACTGATATTTGGAACAACTCCTCATCCCCTCTCTTTCTCCAATGGTATGGTTATAGGGGGTGGAACAGTGTATCCGGAGATCAATTTTACCCTCCCCCCAATGGACATCACCAAAGATACATTTAAAGAGGTTCTTTCACAATACCGGCAAATGGTTACCGGGGTACTCGAAAGAGCTCGTTCTTTATATGTCCCGGGAGTAGTGGTAGAAGTGGAATTACTCCCACAAACCACCATGGAGCCGAATTGGGGTGTGGAAATCACACGCCAGACCGTAGAAATTATGAGAGAGTTTGAGAATAAACATTCTTTGAAAAGTCTCTTGCGTATCACACCGAATGATATTCGGGAAATGAGCCGCCCACCCATGATGAGAGAAGGAGAATTATACCACAATATGCTCGAGACATTCCGTAATTGTGCTCTCGCTGGAGCAGATATGCTGGCCATCGAATCTACCGGTGGAAAGGAAGTCCACGATGACGCACTGCTCAATGCCGATCTCTCAAGTATCCTCGTGATCCTGGGGGTTATGGGAGTACGGGATATGCGTCATTTGTGGCTTGACATAACCAGAATAGCCCGGGAAACGGGAACCATACCTTCAGGAGATTCAGCTTGCGGATTTGGCAATACCGCCATGGTATTGGCTGAAAAAGGATATATACCCCGCACCTTTGCGGCAGTCGTTCGGGTTGCAACAGTTATAAGAAGCCTGGTGGCTTTTGAAGCTGGAGCAGTCGGACCCAGTAAAGATTGTGCTTACGAAGGTCCGTATCTCAAAGCAATCACCGGTTACTCCATTTCCATGGAAGGCCGATCTGCAGCCGTAGCCCATTTAAGCCCGTTGGGAAACATTGCAGCAGCCGCGGCGGACCTGTGGAGCAATGAATCTGTACAAAATCTCAAGCTACTGGCAGAACATGCCCCCATAGTCTCCATGGAACAGTTGGCTTATGATTGCAGGTTGTTCAATACTGCAATATCTCATGGACCGGAGGATGCTTTGCATTTAAGGGACTTACACGTGGAATCGGACAGCCCTCTAGACCCCCAGGCATATGTCTTGCGGCCTGATATTGTGGTGGAAATAGCTTCAGAAATCCTCAAGGCTCCCAACCATTTCACCCGTACTAAACAGGCAGCCCGCACGGGAATCCGGGTGTTGAAAGATGCTATCGATAAAGGAAAGGTAAAAGTTTCTCCACGCGAGCTTCCGTGGCTTGACCGCATGGAACAAGAAACAGAAGAATTGCCTGATGATGTGGAAAAAGCTTGGGCAGCAGTACGTGACCGGCTCGACCTGGACAAAATCCGTTTACAGGATTATGATTTATCTTAAGGGGGGCAAATGATAAATGGGGGTGTAAGCCGTGAAGCACGTGGAAGTAGAATGGAGATATCCTGCCCAGAAGGGGGAATGCCTGTATTGTGCCGAGAGCGGGAAAACCATCCGGGATTTCGTTGGCGAGCTTGCACAGGGATTGGAGGCTGAATCGGTCAAAGTGACTTTTACGGAAAACCCTTCAACCAGAACCGATACTTCTCCTCTCCTTCTTATAAACGATACTCCACTTGAAGAAGTGTTGGAAGGAGAGACCATTGTAACAGGTGGATGCCCCACCTGTACACCGGCTATAGGAAAAAAGGTACGGTTTTTGCGTACCCTTCATTATAGGGACAAAACCTACCTGGAAGTTCCTGAAAAGGTTGTACAGCAGGCGATAAGGAAAATGGCGGACTTGGAATAATCTCTTGTTCGTGCAAACGGCATTCCCGCAAACAGTTCTTATTTCCTGATTTTATTTTTTCCCAAGCGTTCCTTCGCCCAGGTTGCCGTGCCTATGGTGCCAGCATCCATGTCCAGTTCTGCACGAACCAGGCGCACACTTTCCCATGGAACCATAAAAAGCCTCTTTTTTATTCCTTTCCGTATACTGTCCATCAAAGGTTCGCCGGCTCTTGAAACTCCACCCCCTATAACGATCAGTTCCGGATCAATAGTAACATAAACATTTGCCACGGCCTGACCGATGTACTCACCGATCCTTTGCATGATTTCCATCGCTATCCTGTCTCCCGCAGCAATCGCCTGAGATACAACCTTTGTTGTGACCCGGTTGAGGTCTCCTTCAGCAAGATCTCTTATCAACGTGTCATTTTGCTGTACCACAGCTCGAATGGCAGCTGCCACCATGGCGGGACCTGTAGCGTATGCTTCAAGACACCCTCTATTTCCACAGCCGCACTCTGTCCCCCCGGCTTCTACCGTGATATGCCCCAGTTCGCCTGCCGAACCATGTTGCCCGATAACAAGCTCCCCGTTGAGCACTACACCTCCGCCAACTCCCGTCCCTATCGCGACCATAGCCATGCTTTCCACATCACGCCCGGCACCAAAGCGTTTCTCAGCTAAAGTAATCGCCCGTACATCATTAATAACTCCAACCGGTAAGCCAACCCTATCCTCCAGCCATTGACGTATGGGAACCTGGTACCACTTGTTGGGGAAATTCGGAAGCAGGTAACATATACCCTCCTCCCAATCTATCCGGCCGGGAATTCCAATTCCCAGGGCGGGTACTTCTCTCTCTTTTTTCCGGGCTATTGCTAAAAGTCGTTGTGCCTCACTGGCAATATCATCGACAACTTCTTCCGGTTTTCTCATTGCCTTCGTGCGGATAGAGCTCCGTTCAAGCACTTCTCCTCCCTCTTGCACCAGGGCGAACTTGGTATTCGTCCCCCCCAAGTCAACCCCTAAAAATATACGATTTCCCATTGATCATTCTCCCTCTTTTTTTCTACAGTCATCCAGTATTTCTGCGGTACGTGTGGCTCCAAAGCGCGTTGCTCCAGCTTTTTTTACTTTTAAAGCCATATCCAAATCTCTCACCCCTCCGGCAGCTTTTACCTGTATTTTGGATGAGACACTCTTACGCATCAATACTAAATCTTCTATTGTCGCCCCTCCTCCGGCAAAACCAGTCGAGGTCTTCACAAAATCAGCACCCGCTTCTTCACACAGGCGACAGGCTGTCTGCTTCTCTTCATCGGTAAGATAATAATTTTCCAAAATAACCTTAACTATAGCTCCCCCAACATGGGAGACATCTACTACCGCTTGTATGTCTTTTTTTACGTATTCGTGGTCACCGCTTTTCAGTTTACCGATATTAAGTACCATATCAATTTCTTTCGCTCCGTCTGCCAATGCTTCTTGTGTTTCGAAAACCTTGGTTGATGTTTTATGCGACCCATGGGGAAACCCTACCACTGCCCCTACGGCAACCTGAGAACCAGACAATAGTTCACTGGCTCTCTTCACGTCACATGGACGGCAACATACAGATGCTACATTATAGCGTTTTGCTGCTCCACATTCCCTTTCGATCTCACGATCGGTAAGATCTGGCCGAAGAAGCGAGTGGTCAATCATTTGGGCAATTTCTCTGCATAAGGTATTCAAAGTAATGCCTCCCTTCTAAATACAACATACGTTATACTACCATGGAGAAACTGCTGGAGGTAGGTATTGAAGCATTTTATTATTGTTCTGATAATCTTACTTACCACCCCGTTTTCAGGAATGGCAAGTGATATTCATCTTTTCCAGGATCCTGAAAGCGGTGATATTTTCATGGAAAAGCACGGCCAAAAAATCCTTGTCGTCCCCGGGCCCTCTCCTTCTCCTCTCCCGGACATTGGGGACCTTACACGCCCCGGAGGGGAATTCCTCCCTCCTTCTTCCCTGGACCGGAAAGTAGGGGAAAAAATAGATTTACCTTTTACCTGGAAAGGTGCTGGAAACCTGGAGACAGAAACTTTCGAAATACCTACTTCATGGCGGATGCTCTGGCGGCTGTCACGAAGTTATCCCGGTCAAAATCCTCGCTTGAGTATTCTCGTGCTTACCGAGGATGGATCTTTCCAGGATTTTCCTGTTCAAACCGAAGGTATAGGAGAAGGGGTATCGCCCTGGCTCGATGCAGGTCTTTACTCTCTCAGCATTCTCTCAACCGGAAGCTGGTTTGTTGGAATAAGCATTGAGCTCGGTGAAGAATAAAATAGACAGGGGGTTAACCTACCTGTCTAAATCTTTACAGAAAGAAAGCACCTTAACTCATACTCTACCTACTACAGTTTGAACTGACTCACCATGACCTGGAGATCCTGGGCTAATTTAGCTAAAGACTCGCTCGCTGAAGTAATCTCCTCCAAGGACGCGCTCTGTTCCTCGGTGGATGCAGAGACTTCTTCGCTTGATGCGGCATTTTCTTCGGACACAGAAGCGACAGAGTTGATATTTTCACTGATTCCGGTGATGCTTTCGGTCACCTCTCCCACCTGTTTCGTACTGTCTTCAGACAGAGACCCTACTTCTTCCGCGCCCCGCATCACTTCATCCTGGGCTTTCCTGGTATTCTCAAAAGTGCTGGCCAGGTTTTCCAGGCTTTGAATCGAGTTCTGCACGGCTGTGAGAATGTTTGCAAAGCTCCTGGTTACCTCTTCATTCTGCTGCACTCCCTCGTCTACCCGGGTAGCCGCCTTGTCCATGCTCTCCACCGCGACCCTGGTGTCCCCCCGAATCTGTTCAATCAGGCCGGAGATCTGGTGGGCGGCCTGGGCTGATTCTTCCGCCAGTTTCCTGACTTCTTCCGCAACGACGGCGAAACCACGGCCTGCGTCTCCGGCCCGGGCGGCTTCAATGGCGGCGTTGAGGGCAAGCAGATTGGTCTGTTCGGCAATGCCGGTGATCATCTCCACGATCTTGCCGATCTCCTGGGAGCGGGCATCCAGAGTGTTGACTGCGTGTGAAACCTCTCCGGCTACCCGGGATATGGAGTGGATGTTCTCACCCAGCACTTTCAAGAGCTCCTGGCCTCTTTCAGCTTCTTTCCGACTGTTTTGAACTTCTTCCGCGGTGAGTTGCATGGCGGACTCGATCTGGGCCAGGGAGCTGACATTGTCTTTCAGGTTGGTCTGCATCTTCTGCAGCAATGTCAGGTTGCGCTCGGACATGTTATTCATGGTTTCCGCTTTCTGAGCGATAGTGTCCGCTTTCTGGGTGATTTCTTCGAGCTCCCTGCTCTGCTGGGTAGATCCCTCCGCGATCTGGGCTATAGTCTGGGCTACCTCCTGGGTTGCTTTGGAGACTTCCTGCACGGAGGTGGTGAGCTCTTCTGAGGAAGCGGCGAGGGTGGAGGAACTGTTGACTACACCGTTAACCACTTTATGCATCGATGTGATCATGTCATTGAGGGAAACAGCGATGTTACCCACCTCTCCTTTCGTTTTGAGCAAACGCTCGGGTATGCTCTGACTCAAGTCCCCGGTGGCCAGTGACTTGAGGTGGCCAACCAGCGTTCCGATGGGGTTGGTGATTGACAGGGCCATGTGGAAGATCACCACAAGGGTCACCACGATGATGATAATAATCAGAAGGAGAAGAGAAACCCGTTGCGTGTTCACTATTTCATTCACATCGTTCACATACACCCCGGTCCCGATAATCCAATTCCATGGTTCGAATGTCGCTACATAGGATATCTTCGGTTCGATACGCTGTTCATCATCATAATATTGCCACTGGTAGAGGACAAAACCAGATCCCTGTGCGCGGCACACACGCACAAATTCCTGGAAAAGATGCAGTCCGTCCGGGTCCCTTATGCCCGATGCGTCTTCACCCTCCAGGTCTTGCCGGAAAGGATGTACCAGTATATGGGGATGAAAATCGTTGATCCAGAAATAATCTTCCATGGTATCGCCAAAACGGATGGTGCGGATAGCCTGTTTGGCCTGCTCTTGGGCTTCTTCAGTACTGAGTACACCTTCTTGTTCCATGTCATGGAAAAAATTCAGAATAGATAAGCCGGTACGAACCAATTCCTGAGTTTGGACTTCCTTCTCCTGGAAAATTGTATCACGAAGCAAAGGAAGCACATAGAAGAACGATACCAGAGAGAAAAACACGATGGGGATCAATCCCATGACGATGAGTTTAAATTTGAGTCCGTTCACGTCAATTTTCATGATTTTGTCCTCTTTCTGAATGAAAATATAACTCCTTATTGATAGTTATTGCAACATGTGATCTGCAATCTCTTATTAAGGACATTTTTTACTTCATCTCCCCCAGCACCTCCTTTTCCTCCTTCACCAAGACCCGGGCAAGATCCAAGAGTACGAGCAATCTTTCACCCAGCTTCCCTACTCCACGGATGTACTCGGCATCCACGGAGGCCACCATGGGAGAGGGTGGCTCGATGTTGGATGTTTCCAGGCGTAGTACTTCTTCCACCGCATCAACGATCATGCCTACGGTATGGGGATGTACCTCAACCACGATGATACGGGTGGTCTTGGTGTCTTCACGGAAGGAGAGACCGAAGCGCTTGCGTAAATCAATGACAGGGATGACCCGGCTCCGCAGGTTGATCACCCCTTCTACGAAACCCGGTGCTCCAGGAATCTGGGTTATGGTCTGCATACGGATGATCTCCACCACCTGGGCAATGTCGATGCCGTATGTTTCCTCGCCCAGTTGAAAGGCAACGAGCTGGATCTCTTCCCGAACGTTGTGCTGCTCATCCTTTTCCATGAGGTATTCCTCCTTTCCTTAGGAAAATTCTTGAATATTTGTCCTGTTGGGTTTTTTTAGATTATGTAAATATCTTCTCTATCTTCGTTTCTTATACTTCAATGTTTAATATCGGATGGCAAGAAAGATACTTTACAGGAATGAGAAAATAATATGGAAGAATTATTCTGGACTGGAAAGTTCGAGGCTCAGCAGAGGATTCAGGATGGATAAATCAGTGGCCCTTTATTCCTTACGGCATTTACAGAGGGGAGCTACCCTGCCACTTTGTGGCAGCATCTGAAGAACGGTGAAAAGTAAGTGGTGAGAAGTGAGACGGAATGAAGTAAAAAAACGCTCACATCGGAAAGGAGCATGGGTGCAGTGTAACATGCCTTAATCCTTTCCACGACTCCCGACTCCCTACTCACTGCATTTAGAGAGGAGCCCGAAGGGCGGTGAGACGTGGTATAGGCGGGGAAGGCTGAAGGGCCGTGAGGCGGGAGACGTAGTATAGCCGGGGAAGGTGAGGCGGGGAAGGAGGAGCGGGGAATTGGAAAGGCGGAAAGTCACTGGACCCCCGCTTCATACATGCGGGGGTGACAGGATAAAAGACGTTGTAAAGTATGAAAATGACCGTCATTCCGTTATGTAGTAAAACGGAATCCAGCGACTTTGGTTTCTTGGTACTTACTGTTCACTGTTCACCGATCACTGATCACCGATCACTGGCGTTTCACGCACTTACGCACTCACGCATTTATTTACCAAGCTACCCACCCGCCAAGCGTTCAAATACGTCTTCAAGGGAGAGATAAGTCATTTTAAAAAGAGGATAGAGCCTCTCGTACACGGCAACATCATCGTCTTGAGGAGTATAACAATCGTGTATCTCAACCAGCTCCCCGGCTACCTGTAAATTTTTGAACAAACCCACTCCGACACCACCCGCCAAAGCCGCTCCAAAGGAAGTTGCTTCTTCCAATAGGTACGGTCTCAGGACATTCAACCCGAAGATGTTCGAAAGTACGGTCGACCAAAATGCTCCTCTCGCACCACCCCCGATCAAGCGCATCTCTTCAATGGGAACTCCCTGCTCGCGGAAAGCATCGAGAATAATCCGCAGGTTAAATCCTATCCCCTCCATCACCGAACGTATAAGGTGGGGTTTCCTGTGGCGTGGCGTGAGGCCGACAAAACATCCACGGGCATGAGGATTCCACCAAGGTGCACGTTCACCCATAATATAGGGGAGAAACAGCAATTCTTCCGAACCGGCAGGTACCTTCCCGGCTTCAAGATCCATGAGTTCATAAGGACTTACACCCAGTTCCGGGGCAATGGTTTTTTCTCTCTCGCACAGAGCGTCTCTGCACCATTGGAGTGAACCACCCGCAGCCTGCATGGTACCCGTCGGCATGTACCATCCTTTCTCCAGATGATGAAAAGTAAAGGTACGAAGTTGGGGATCATACACTGGATGCGGTGAAGCCAGGGCTATCCAGGATGAAGAACCAAGGTAGCAATACGCCTTTCCTTCACGGACCACACCTGCTCCTGCTGCGGCGCATGGGCCGTCTCCTCCTCCCACAACTACAGGTGTGCCTGCCCGTAATCCCACTTCTTCCGAGGCAGCGGATGTCACTTCACCTACCACCTCGGTTGAAGGAAAAAGATCTGGCAGCATATCCGTATCAAGACGTGAAGCATTAAGAATCTCATCCGACCATTCTTCTGTCGTTATATCAAAAAGATTCGTACCGGAGGCATCAGAATAATCAGTAACCCAACGGCCTGTTAATTTCCATATAATATAATCTTTGGCCAACAAAAACTTGTGTGTGCGGGAAAATACCTCAGGAAGGTGTTCCCGAATCCAAAGGATCTTGGCCAGAGAATAATTTGAACTCAGACGGTGACCTGTGATCTGGTAAATGCGATCGGCGCTTATCCGCTGGGACAGTTCGCGTACTTGGTCGACCCCCCGTCGGTCAGCCCATATGAGGATTCGGTTCAAAGGTTTGCCGTCCTTGTCCACAGGTAAAGCTCCCATCATCTGGCCTGAAAAGCTCAGTACCACTATATCTTCCGCATCAAAACCGGTTTTTCCCAAGAGTCGGTTCGTGGTAAGAACCACACCTTCCCAGTAACTATCGGCATCTTGCTCAACCCAAAGATCTTCAGGAAAATACGTCTGGTATTCGAAGAATTCACTGCTGATCAAAGTCCCATCTTCATCGAAAAGTGTCGCTTTGTTTCCAGTAGTGCCGAGATCATGAGCCAGAATCAGTTTCGCCAAGATCCGATACCTCCTTTTTGGGGGTGATTTTTACCCGCACGGTAGCAATTCGCCGGCGGTTCATTCTCTCCACTTGTATGGTATAGCCGTCGATCGCCACTTGCTCCCCTTCTTCGGGGATCTTGCCAAGGAGCTCCATTACCAAACCTCCTATGGATTCGAATTCTTCGCTCTCGGGGATGCGCATGCTTAATAATTCATTAAGATCTTCAATAGGCGTAGATGCATCCACCAGGTATTGATCCTCTCCAATGCGACGGTAGGGAAGCGTCTCCCGGTCATGCTCGTCGATGATCTCACCCACCAGCTCCTCAAGCAGATCTTCAGTAGTAACGAGCCCTGCCGTTCCGCCGTATTCATCAAGCACTATAGCCATGTGCACCCTGCGTTGCTGAAGCTCCCGAAGAAGCTTGAGAACCTTTTTTGTCGTAGGAACAAAATGGATGGGGCGAATGACCTCTTTTGCTTTCTTGCTTTCCAGGTTGCCGCCGTTCTCAAGATAGGGAAGGATATCCTTGATATGGACGAACCCTGTGATATTATCGAGATCCTCAACAAAAACAGGAATGCGGGAAAAATGGCTCTTCATGGAAAGCTCCAGGACATCCCTGAGAGAAGCGTCTTCCTCAACACATACCATGTCAGTGCGCGGAGTCATCACTTCATAGGCCAGCGTATTACCGAAATCCACCACTTCACTAATGAGGCGGCGCTCATCAAGCGGAAGAGCTCTCTGCTCTGTGAGGAGAAACTTGATTTCCTCACTGGAAATCGAAGCTGTCGATTGACTGCTTACGCCTATGAGGCGTGAGATAAAGTCCGTTGAGCGTGAAAGGGCTATCACCATGGGCCGCAACAACCGGGAAAGCATTTCTATGGGCTTGACCACCCGCAGGGATAGTTCTTCAGGGCTTGAAAGTGCCAACCGCTTAGGAACCAGCTCTCCCAAAACCAGGCTGCAATAGGAAATGGCCACAGTAACCAAGACAAGCATAAGTTCCGGCGCGATACGGCTCAGAACAGGGATATCCGCCTCCTGCAATCGAATACCCAGACGCTGGGAGAGTGAGACCGCTCCCGCGGCACTGGCGAAGAAACCGGCCATGGTCACTCCTATCTGTATGGTCGCAAGAAATTCACTTGGATTTTGTAACAGGCGGTTTAACAGTTCTACCTGTTCCGGGTTTTTTTCCTTGAGCATTTTCAAACGACTGCGGCGTGTTGAGATAATAGCTATCTCTGAAGCCGCGAAAAAGGCATTAACCATTATGAGGAGCAAAATGAACAACACAGTGCCCAAATATTCCATATTCAGGGTCTGACCTCCTCTGTAAACACAGTGAGTAGGGAGTCGGGAGTAGTGAGTAGTGAAAAAACACCTAAACCCTCAATTGCATTTAACATGTTTAATACCGTCATGGAAGTGACAGTTTATCTCCTCTCAAGAATCCTTTATCCTGTCACCCCGGACTTGATCCGGGGGTCCAGTGGCTTGTCTTGTTAAGTTAAACACCAAAGTCACTGGATTCCCGCTTACAACATGCGGAAATGACGCGACAGTTTCACCCTCGACCCTCCACCGCCTCATTGCCTTTCAGGCTCCCCTGTAAATGCTGCAAAATCCTTGTTCCAGGCTTCATCCATTTCAATACCGAATGCATGGAAAAAAGACTCCTCTACTGACATATATTCGAGCAGAGTAAAAAAATCATTTACGGCATTTCCTTCCACATCATTTGAGAGCCTGGTCACTACGTCAGTTGCCTTCCGATAAAAAACCATTGCATGGTCATGATCGAGTTGAGTGAATGGTGCGTCTGAAGGTGGATTTTTTTTACCCTCATACTCGGGAAATTCCACGGGAAAACAATACCCGGCTAATCCTTCCTCAAGCCATAAGGGTAAATTGATGCTGGCATTCCGCACCGCAGCATGAAACAATTCGTGACCAACCATTCTTCGCAGATCATCACGATGAAGTGAAGGCGAGAGGGGTGGCAAATGGATTTTTCCTTTTAAAAATCCTCCTCCAGCCCAATGAGGAAACCCTCTTTGCCAAAAAGAATGGAAAGAAGGGTATACAACCACATCAATTGTAAAATGTGTCGATAGACCATATATAAAATTAATTTCCACCGCTGCTTCATGAAAAGCGTTTATCAAGCGCCCTCTTTGCGCTCCCCCCAGGAATCCGCCGTCCAGGATACGCACTTCCAATGCCTGCGTGGTAGAGCACAATAAAATGAAAATCAGCGTAATACATACAAGCGCCCCAAGGCGCGTGCTACAGGGAATGTCATCTTCTGATTTCAACTACATCTTCCTCCGAATATCCAGTGACTTCAGGAAAATACATCAGATACGCCCTGGTGGGCGGGACATAGAATTCGCCTGCATCACGTGCTCGTATTATGTATCTTATCACATTTTTTCCTTTCCATAGGTTTTCAACAAACAATACCGGTTGTCCGCGGTGAAGACGGGTAACGACATATTGATAGGGGTCGTAAACATCATTAACCAGAGGATAACGGTACCAATCCCGCACCAGTTCGAAACCGGCTCCCATACCATCCTCGATTACCAAGTTGGAAAGATCAGCCGGACTTTCTATTTCCAGCTCGCATAACACCTCATCCCCCGGCTTCAGTGTTGTGAAGGGTTCCCCGGCAAAGCGGATGTTCCCATCTTCTTGAACCTGGGGCCGCAAGAGAGAGTAACGGCGTTTTATCTCAAGCTCTTGTTCCGAGGGAGGATCACTTGAAACACCTCGCAAATGAAACGATGCCAGCCAATACCCTTCACCGCTAACTTCAATCGTATTAGTGCCATATTGAAGTTTATCCCCAGGGAGGTCGATTTTCAAGGAATCCTCATAAAGAGAACGGCGGCCCTCGGCAATTACCTCTCCATTAAGCAATACCCGGTAACTCAAACGAGAAGAGGGCTCCTCCTCAACGAATGAAGCAGCCGCCTGCAAAAACCAGGCCCTTTCCAAAGTACTCAAGCCCCACTCCCCCGGTAACGAACGAAGCAACCATAATAACGCTTGGGATGCCAATTCTTCATCTACTTCCCGCAAGGCGATAACCGCAAGTGAGGTAGACAAAAAGCGGTCATTTATCCACGGCCGCTCGTGGTCGATCCGTCCGAAAACAACCCCATCTCCTACCATCTGTGCCCTCTCCCGGAGAAGAGAAACCAACTCCAATCGTTCTTCCTCATCGGAGACAAAAATCAAAAGAGATAACGTTTTATCATCGAGTTCATCAAACTGCGGGAAAAGCTTACCGTTATGGCCCCAATACCTGCCCACCTGTTTCAGTGCGAGAGCTCCCATAGCCCGAGAGAACAGATCAACCTCCTCATACATATATTCAAGGGAGTATTCGAGGTAATCGAGACCTCTTGTTATCGCCTGTTCACTCAGCGGGTAACCCTTTTCACGCGCCCTTTGTAAGGCCAGAAGAACATGAGCTGTATTGAAAATATTCGATTCTCCCCTCCTCCACCAACCCCATCCTCCATCATAACTTTGCTGAGAATAGAGAAGATGGATATCATCGTGCACTTCGCGGGGGATTTCCGGTATCCACTCTTCATGTCCATTCCAATTTTCCGTAAGCAATGACAGTATGCGACTGGCCACCTGCTCGCTGCAACGGAAGGGATAGGAAAACATATATGAAATTTCACGGTTGAGAACTGCTTCTATGCCTTGAAACAGCTCTAACGACATATCAGGTAAAGAGAAAAAGTCCCCATCTTCATACGAAAACTGAAAACGGGCTTCTCCGTCTTGAGCAATGACTGTACGGCTCGACTCTACGCTTACTCCTCTCTCCCGCCTTGGCAAAGGAAGGCGTAGTCCGTCTGAGGCCCGTTCACCCCGAGCGGTAAGGGTTATGGAAGAATCACCCACATCATGTGCGTGTATCTCCACCGGGAAAGGAATGGTTTCTTCTCTTCCAACTTGCAAAACCGTTTCAGGTAAAGAAACAGAAAGGCCATCGTCAGCTTCCGCTCCCAGTTCCACACGCTGGGGCGCCAATTCATTCCAAAGGGTCGCCTGAAGACGGGCAGTGTCACCATCACGCAGGAAAGGAGGGACAGCAAGCCGGAGAGCAAAGGGTGAAGCTGTACGGAAATGATTTACCTCTTCCCCGAATTCATCGTGTGCTACCGCTCTTGCTTCAACCCTCCAGCGGGTAAGGTTGTCAGGAGCAGTGAAAGGTATTTCAATCCTTCCCTCTTCATCCGTTACCAGATCAGGAAACCATAAAAGAGTATCCGGAAAGAATTCGCGAACAGTAAGTCCGCCGTCTCCAAGGGCTTCTTTCATTTGAAGAGAGCCTTCGAACACACGCTCTCCGTATCCGTAAAAACCGGTATACAAGGAAGAAAGCGTGAACACACGGTTATACATATACCGGTAATAATGATCGACAATCCCTTCCCTCCAGAAGGGCGCCATGTCAAATATGGCCTGATCGACTATACCCACCGATACTTCGGCTTGCCGTGGAAGGCCGTCAGCGCCTGTGACGTAAAGAGTGATTGTACCCTCTTCGCCCGGCCGGTAGACATCTTTCTCTATATTCATATCGATAGAAAGTTCCCGTCCATGATCAATGATAAGCTCTACTGCTTCCTGGTAGAGATCTCCGGAGAAAAAAGACGCTACAGAAACATAACAACCCAGCCGGTGCTGAGGGAGAATTGGTATTGTCACCTCAAAGGGGCCTTCAGTCTCCATAACTTCCAGGTGGTGAATCCTGGAACCTTCCACCGACAGGAGAAAGGGAAAGGACGTATCAACCACGGGAGGTACGATAACCAGCCTCGCTTCCTCTCCCACACTGTAGGTTTCCTTGTCCGGATATACTTCCACCCGCTCTGTGGGGATATATAAACCTCTTCCGGTAACATAAAATGTCCGCGAGGCTCGTATAAGACGACCCTGAGAATCTACGGCAGCTACTTCCAATCGATAATACCCGGCTTCATTCTGGAGGGTTACCAATTCTCCTTCCCCTGTGGTAAGTGGAATTGTCTCCATCCAAACCGTAGAGCTGTCCCATTCCCACCGCGACGCGTTCCAGGTCAATTTTTCCACTTGTGCGCGAACCGTTTCGACTTCAACGAGATTTTCCCATGCATCGAGAGCCCGGATTTCCCAGTTCAATGGTTTTTCCCGCTGGACAAAATGACGGTCCGGGCGAAGGACAAGAGCGAAATCTCCCATCAAAACACGCACTCGGGCTCGTGTTTCCACCACGCGAAATGCAGGATCAAATACCTGGCAAGATATTTCGTACCAGAATATATCTTCGCTATCAACAGGAGTTTGGAATGTAATTGTGCTTTTTCCCCCGGCGTCAAGGTCTCCTTCTTCCTCCACAAGCACTTCCCGGTCCCTGCCGAAAGAACTTGAAAAAGCCGGATAACGAATCACACGGTAACGGTAGCTTCCGGG
>SKXZ01000045.1 GCA_007128145.1 Candidatus Nitricultor lacus
CCCGGGAACAGCAAGACAGGGCGATAATCAACGACCTTGCTGCTTCTTTCCAGGAGACGGTGGTTCGCACGCTGATTAAAAAAACCTGGCATGCCCTACGTCTTACCGGATACCGTCGCATTGTCGTGGGTGGAGGCGTCGCAGCTAATCGGGCACTGAGGGAACGAATAAAGAAAAAAGGGAAAGAGGAGGGTTATGGTGTATTTTTTCCCTCTCTCCAATTGTGTACGGACAACGCTGCCATGATAGCCGCCTGTGGAGATTTCCATCTCAGCCGCGGGGAACGAAGTTCTTTCGATTTGGAACCTGATCCCCGGCTTCCTTTGGGATAAACACATACAGCGTTTCCTCACATCATACGAATGTACTATAATACAGGAAACTTGCTGACTGATACACACTTAAGGGGGAAGCTTATGAAAGACCAGTATATTGGGCGTGATCGCCCGGCACGAATGGTATATGGTTTTGATGATGTTTCGCTTGTTCCGGGTCCCTTAACGATAGACCCACGCGATGTTGATACATCCACAAGCATTGGAGAGATGGTATTGAGGATTCCTGTCCTGGGAGCGGCTATGGACGGTGTGATTGATACACACATGGCTGTACAAATGGGAAAATTAGGTGCTCTTGGTGTCTTGAACCTGGAAGGGATATTCACACGTTACCGGGACCCCTATGCGGTAATCGATGAATTAATAACCTTGCCACGTGAGCTGGTGACGAAATTTCTGCAAAAAGTATACCAAGAGCCTATACAAGAGGAACTTGTCGCTTTGCGTGTAACTCAAATTAAAGAAAGCGGCGTACCTCCAGTGGCTTCTGTTACTCCAGGGCGCGTTAATACCATTGGAATGAGCGCTATCCAAGCAGGTCTTGAAATTCTTGTTATACAATCAACCGTCACTACGGTTCGATTTGAGTCGGTTAGAGCCCCGCTTTTTGATTTGTCGGTTTTTTGTAGGAATTCCGCTGTGCCTGTGGTTGTTGGTAACTGCGCAAGTTACGATGCAGCTATGGAACTTATGCGTGCGGGTGTCTCAGGAGTATTGGTGGGGATTGGACCCGGTGCGGCCTGTACGACACGAGCGGTGTTAGGTATTGGGGTTCCGCAGATTACCGCTACCGTGGATGCCGCAGCAGCGAGAGAAGAATATTTTCGAGTTACGGGAAAAAGGGTTGCTGTTATTACCGACGGTGGAATGAGAGTAGGAGGAGATGTTGCCAAGGCTATAGCTGCCGGAGCCGACGCTGTGATGTTAGGATCTCCCTTGGCTTATGCATCTGAAGCGCCGGGAAAGGGACACCACTGGGGAATGGCCACTCCAGACCCCAGTTTGCCCAGGGGAACTTTGGTGAAGACTGGTGTGAATGGAACTCTTGAAGAGATTCTTCTCGGACCCAGCCACACTGCTGATGGAACCATGAATTTTGTCGGTGCTTTGCGGGGTTCCATGGGTTCTCTTGGGGTAAGAAATATTCAAGAAATGCAAAAAGCTGATATAGTTATTTCTCCAACTATTTGGTCAGAAGGAAAATATTTACAAAAGTCACAAGCTGTAGGTATGGGTAGGTGAATATGGACAAAATAATCGTTCTTGATTTCGGTTCTCAATATACACAGCTCATCGCAAGACGTATTCGGGATTTTCAGGTATATTGTGAAATATGGCCATATCACCTGAAAGGATATTCCTTGGAGCAACCGGGAATTCGCGGAATAATATTTTCAGGAAGCCCTGCAAGTGTTACTGACCCTTCCGCACCCAGCATTGACCCTGCGATCTTGCGCTCTGGAAAACCCATTTTGGGAGTTTGTTACGGTATGCAGCTCATGGTTTCCATGTTAGGTGGGAAAGTTGTCCATTCACATAGCCGCGAGTACGGGAAAGCCCTGCTTTCTATATTGCAGAAAAAAGGAATATTCGAAAACATGGGAAGTGAAATGGTTTCCTGGATGAGCCATGGGGATAGCGTGAAAGAGATACCGGAAGGTTTTGAGGTTATAGCCCGTACCCAAAACTGTGATAAGGCAGCTA
This sequence comes from Candidatus Nitricultor lacus, assembly GCA_007128145.1. Taxonomy (GTDB): domain Bacteria; phylum Atribacterota; class Atribacteria; order Atribacterales; family Atribacteraceae; genus Nitricultor; species Nitricultor lacus. The sequence continues at coordinate 2,043 of SKXZ01000045.1, forward strand.
TAGTGGATAAGGAAGGAAAGCTATGGGGGATTCAATTTCATCCAGAGGTGTCACATACTCCCTTGGGCAATGAAATATTAGAGAATTTTGTTTTCAACGTATGTGGTTGCCGGGCTGAATGGACACCTGAATCTATTGTGAAGCAGCAGATTCAGTGGTTGAGGGAACAGGTGAAGAATAGGAAAGTTGTGTGTGCCTTGAGTGGAGGGGTTGATTCTGTTACAGCTGCGGTTCTTACCTTTAGGGCAATTGGAGAGCAGCTCAACTGCATTTTTGTCAACAATGGGCTCTTGCGTAAGCATGAACCGGAGAAGGTACTCCGTAATATGGAAAATTTACTGGGAAAGGAACGCGTTATTTTTGCCGATGCAAGGGAGCGTTTCCTCAATGAACTGAACGGTGTAATAGATCCAGAGGAAAAGCGCAAGATTATCGGGCGCGTTTTTGTCGAAGTTTTCGAGGAGGAAGCCAGAAAACTGGGTGATGTGACTTATCTCTTACAGGGGACCACCTATCCTGACGTAATAGAAAGTGTTTCCGTGTGTGGACCATCGGTGCGTATTAAATCACATCATAATGTAGGCGGTTTACCGGAACATATGCAGCTCAAGGTTGTAGAACCCTTAAGATTCCTCTTCAAAGACGAGGTAAGAAAATTGGCAGGTGAACTCAACATCCCTGAAGAAATTATCTGGCGCCAACCCTTTCCAGGTCCTGGTTTGGCCGTTAGAATTATCGGGGAGGTTACAGAAGGCCGGCTGGATATTCTGCGCGACATGGACTTCATAATTAGGGAAGAATTGCGCTCTTCTCCAATTTATAAGAAGCTGTGGCAATCATTTGGTGTTTTGGTGCCCGTCCGCAGTGTAGGTATCATGGGAGATGAGCGAACATACAAGTATGTAGGGGTTCTTCGTGCTGTGATGAGTGAAGATGGAATGACCGCGGACTGGGCGAGAATATCCTATGAAACACTTGATGTTATTGCCCGCCGGGTGGTCAATGAAGTAGGAGGAATAGGCCGGATGGTTTTTGACATTACCTCCAAGCCGCCGGCTACTATAGAATGGGAATAACTAAAAAATACCGGGACAATGAATAAGCATGAAGGCAATGAAGAATGAAAAGAAGAACTGGATAACTCAAGAGGATAGAAGGGAAAAATTGGAGGAGTGACGGGAATGTCGATATGTATTGTTGCAGGAACACACTGGGGTGATGAAGGAAAAGGGAAAATCGTTGATTATCTGGGTTCACGCGCTGATGCAGTGGTGCGAGCTCAAGGTGGAAATAACGCCGGACATACAGTGGTCGTTGGAGAAGATAAATACATTTTTCACCTTATTCCCTCAGGTATATTGCATGATGGTATACAGTGCATCTTGGGAGATGGAATGGTGATAGATCCCTCCTCCTTTATTGAGGAAGTTCAGATGCTGAAAGAAAAGGGAAAAGAGGATCGTCTCAAGGATTTACATGTAAGCGGTCGTGCCCACCTGGTTATGCCCTATCACCGGTTACTGGATGTATTGACCGAAAAAAGGCGTGGTGATGAGGCATTGGGAACTACGGGCAGGGGCATAGGCCCGGCATATGAGGACAAAGTTGCACGTTGGGGTATTCGTGTAGCGGAATTGCTTTCCGGAGAACGGTTTGCTGACCGGCTGCGTTACACATTGAAGTACAAGAACACTATCCTGGAAAAAGTATTTGGAGAACAACCATTGTCATTCGACAAAGTGTATTCTGATTACCGGCGGTTCGGAGAGACCATTGCACCGTTTGTTTCAGATACTTCCATGCTTGTGCATTCACTCTACAGAGAGGGGAAAAAAGTGGTAATAGAGGGCGCCCAAGGTACCATGCTTGACCTCGACCATGGAACATATCCCTATGTAACCTCTTCCCACCCGGTATCCTCAGGTTCTCTACTGGGAACCGGTTTGGGTCCGGTAAGCGATACACAGGTTATTGGGATATGTAAAGCCTATACAACGCGCGTAGGTGAAGGACCTTTTCCAACGGAACTGGAAAACTCAACCGGCGAATTTTTACGGGAGCGGGGTGGAGAATATGGAGCCACAACCGGTCGTCCCCGCCGTTGCGGATGGTTGGATGGAGTTGTGCTTCGTTACGCTGTAAGGGTCAATGCTCTCTCGTCTATCGTGTTGACTAAGCTTGATGTACTCAGTGGCTTGGAAAATATTAAAGTTTGTCATAGTTATCGCAGAAGTGGGATTGATTCCGAGGATTGCCCACTGGATTTTGGGGAAATGCA
>SKXZ01000228.1 GCA_007128145.1 Candidatus Nitricultor lacus
AACATGTGTTTCGCGTAGGTCGTACCTACACGAAACAAAGATATGCAGGTCTAAGAAATACAATACATGAGCAAAAGGAGGAAACGAGTATGTTGAAACCCTTCGGAAAAATTACGGCATTCGTTGTACTTGTAGCTTTTGTGCTTGCACCCATGGCCTATGCTCAAGACGTCGATCCCGCTGCCCAGGATATAGTGATAGCAATTGGAGCAGAACCGGAAAATCTGGATCCATTGAAAATGATGTCAGCACCCGCGGCGACTGTTGCTGAACACATGGTTGAGAACCTGATTTATCTCGATGTTGATGGAACATTGCAGCCTGCTTTGGCGACCGAGTGGGAACCAGCGGAAGACGGTATGTCCTGGTTTCTCACCCTGCGTGAAGGGGTAACTTTCCATGACGGCACACCTTTCAATGCAGAAGCGGTCAAATACAACCTGGATCGTTTCATGGGTGTAGGGGACTTTGATCAGCCGGCAGTATTTGCTTTTCTGTTGGGGGAGGTGAAAGAGGTTGAGGTGATAGACGAATACGTGGTGCAGATCCACCTCAACCAGCCCTTTGCTCCGATAGCGTCCCACCTTTCGCATTCCTTCATAGGGATGCACAGCCCCGCTTCCCTCGAAGCGTTGGATGCAGATGATATTGTTGATGCCCCGGTTGGTACCGGTCCCTTCAAGTTCGTATCCTGGGATCGGGGGAATCAGCTTGTCATGGAAAGGAATGAAGATTACTGGGGTGGCGCGCCGACTCTCAATACAGTTACATTCAAGTTTATACCCGAGGGAAGCTCACGGGTCATAATGTTGGAAACCGGTGAAGCGCATGCCATTATGGCTGTTCCACCCACAGACATCGAGCGGCTTGGTGCGAACCCAGATATTGATGTAGTGCATCAAACCAGTGTGCGTCTTATCTACATTGGTTTTAACCTCGAGCGTGAAATATTTGAGGATGTGAGGGTGAGACAGGCGCTCAATCACGCCATCAATAAAGACGCGATTATTGAAGCCATATTCCGTGGTGTCGGCCAACCTTCGAGCGCTCCGATCGTACCGGCCATCTTTGGTTATCACCAGGTGGGCCCATACGAATACAATCCAGAGCTGGCGAAAGAACTTCTGGCAGAAGCCGGATATGCAGATGGTTTTGATGTGAGACTGTACCATCCAACCGGCAGGTATCCGCAGGATGCAACCGTTACGGAAGCAGTACAGGCCATGCTTGCTGAAGTAGGCGTCAATGCTACTTTGACCACCTATGACTGGGGAACGTATCTTGATACCGTTATCGTTCCTCCCGAGCAGGCAGAACACGATATGTATATGCTCGGTTGGGGTACGGTGACTCTTGATGCGGATTATGGCCTTTATGCGTTGTTCCATTCCAGCCAGTGGCCGCCAATGAATAACGTTTCCTACTACGCTGACGACAGAGTGGATGAACTACTGGATAAAGCACGGGTAACTCCGGACATAGAGGTAAGAGAAGAGCTCTACCGTGAGGCCATTGAAATACTCTGGGAAGATGCGCCATGGATTTTCCTCCATGATGAAGGCCAGGTGAATGGAGTACGGGCAAACGTTCATGGTTTGATCCATCACCCGTTGGAAAACATTTCAGCTTGGGATGCCTGGATCGAATAACACACGTTATTTCCTGGTTGGATAAAGGGCTTATAAGGCACGAAAGAATAAGGGGGACAGGGCCACTTCGGCACTGGGTTTCACGAGGGTTCTGTCCCCCCTTCTGTATACGGGCGTTACTCCCTGCTGGAACAAAAACGCCACATTGAAAGATACACATTATGTAATTGCACAGAATCAGTACTGAAAAAGCCAGAATTTCCAAGCAAAACGTATTGACCCTTTTGGGAGCAAATAATATGTATGGGTATATCATTAGAAGAATATTATTGGCAATTCCTGTCTTAATAGGCGTATCTATTCTTGTTTTTTCTATTGTCCGGTTTATCCCGGGTGATCCCGCCAGGGCTATAGCGGGTGTACACGCTTCCCCTGAATATATAGAGAACGTAAGAAGAGAAATGCTTTTGGATGAACCAATTTATGTTCAGTATTACGTGTATATGAGAAATCTTTTACAGGGAAACCTTGGAAGATCCACCTTCAGTCGCCGACCGGTCGCCACTGAACTGCGGGAACGCTTTCCCAATACCATGCGGCTTGCTGTAGCAGCCATGGTTATAGCCTCCATTATCGGTGTAGGTGCAGGAATTGTATCCGCTACCCGGCGTTATTCTCTCTTTGACAATATAAGCATGGTAGGGGCCTTGATAGGAGTCGCAGCTCCGGTATTTTGGCTTGGTGTCATGTTTCAACTTCTTTTTTCCGTGAGACTTGGTTGGTTGCCCTCGGGAGGTATGGGTTCCTTACGCTTTTTAATTTTACCTTCTTTAACCTTGGGATTGGCGACTGCTGCTCTCATTGCCAGAATCACCCGTTCCAGCATGTTGGAAGTGTTGCGCCAGGACTTTATCACTACCGCCCGCTCGAAAGGATTGAGTGAACGTGTTGTCATATACAAGCATGCTTTGAAAAATGCCCTTATTCCGGTGGTTACCGTAATGGGATTACAGTTTGGTACATTGCTGGGTGGAGCGGTTTTAACGGAGACCGTCTTTTCCTGGCCTGGTATCGGACGTTTACTGGTTGATTCGATTCTTGCCCGGGATTACCCGGTGGTCCAGGGAGCTGTACTTCTTTTAGCTGTATCCTTCGTTCTAATCAATTTGGTGGTTGATGTGATATATGCCTTTCTGGATCCAAGGATTACGTATGGTTCCCGGGAGGTGGAGTAAGTCATGGATAACGTTGCTGTTGAGCGCCAGGTAAAAGGCTTGAGCAGAGAGTCAGAATATGCCCAAATATTGTGTCATCTAAGGCGAAACCGCTTGGCCATGGCTGGCTTAGCGGTGCTGGCCGTTTTCCTGCTGTGTGCTCTTCTTGCGCCTGTTCTCACACCATACAGCCCCACTACTACCAACTTTGCCCGGGTCCTGGAAGCACCTTCCAGGGAACATCTGCTTGGTACTGATGAGCTGGGAAGAGATGTTTTTGCCAGGATCCTTTATGGTTCGCGCATCTCCTTGGCGATTGGTGTTATCTCTGTCGGTATCGGCATGTTGATCGGGGTTCCCGCGGGTGCTCTTTCCGGGTTTTATGGCGGAAAATTTGATCTTTTCACGCAGCGCATCATTGATATAATGATTGCTTTTCCAGGAATTCTTCTGGCTATTGTTGTGGTCACGGTTTTGGGAGTGGGTGTAGAGAACGTGATGATCGCAACAGGTATAGCATCCATACCGATTTATACCCGCTTGGTGCGTGGTTCCGTTCTTTCGGTGAAAAAACAGGGTTATGTGGCTGCGGCCAGGGCTCTGGGTATCGGAAATTTCAGGATAATTGTCCGCCATGTATTGCCCAACTGTCTCGGTCCGATCATTGTCCAGTCGACTTTTCAATTCGCTACCGCCATTTTATGGGCCGCAGGGTTGGGTTTTTTGGGTTTGGGAGCGCAGCCCCCTACACCTGAATGGGGAGCGATGCTGAGCAAGGGAAGGGAGTATATACGGGTCGCTCACCACCTCACAACCTACCCGGGCTTAGCTATTCTTTTGATGATCCTGGGTTTTAATTTGCTGGGAGACGGCCTGCGGGACGCCATGGACCCAAAATAAAGAACCTACAGATAAAACAGTAAAGGCGAAATAATGGAGCATATTTTACAAGTAAAGGATTTAAAAACGACCTTCTATACCGATGAAGCTGTGATACATGCCGTGGACGGAGTTTCTTTCGATATGCAGCCTGGAGAAGTATTAGGTCTGGTTGGAGAATCCGGTTGTGGAAAAAGTGTCGTTTCACTGAGTATCATGAGATTGGTCTATTATCCTCCCGGCAAGATAGAAGGAGGTGAGGTTCTTTTTAGAGGAAAAAACCTGCTTTCCGTGAGTGAAGCCCAGATGCGTAAGATCCGGGGAAATGAAATAGCCATGATTTTCCAGGAACCCATGACATCGTTTAATCCCGTCTACACCATAGGGAACCAGGTAACAGAAGCCATCAAACTCCATCAAGGTCTCGAGGGAATCACCGCGAAAAAGAAAGCCATCGAAATGTTCAAGTTAGTGGGCATTCCGAGGGCGGAGGAAATACTCAGTGAATACCCGCACCAATTAAGCGGGGGAATGAGGCAGAGAGCCATGATCGCTATGGCTCTTTCCTGCAATCCGAACCTGCTGATTGCTGATGAGCCGACCACCGCGCTGGACGTAACTATCCAGGCACAGATTCTCGAACTTATGAAGGGCTTGAAAAGAAAAATAAATACGGCGATTATTTTTATAACCCATGATCTTGGTGTCATCGCTGAGATGGCTGAGCACGTGGCTGTTATGTACGCCGGGAAAATCGTGGAAGACGCCGACATCGGTTCACTCTTTACCGAACCCCTGCATCCTTATACTATCGGCCTCATGCAATCAAAACCCAAGCTGGAAGAAGAAAAGGATATCCTTGCTTTCATTCCGGGGGCGGTACCCAACCCGATGGAGATGCCGGTTGGATGTTCTTTCAATCCCCGCTGTAAACATGTTATGGAAATATGCCGCCGGCAAATGCCTGAGCTTATCGAAATCAAATCCGGACATAAGGTGAGGTGCTGGCTTCATAGCAAGGCTGTGGAGAGAAACCATGAACAATGAACCCATGCTTCGTGTCCGAGGATTGAAAAAATATTTTCCCATCACAACGGGGGTCTTTTCCCGGGTTGTAGGGTACGTGAAAGCCGTAGACGGAGTAGATCTTGATATTTTCCCCGGGGAGGCCTATTCCTTGGTGGGAGAATCTGGGTGTGGGAAGACGACAACCGGCCATACTATTCTAAAACTTCTCACTCCGACGGAGGGTTCTGCCATTTTCCAGGGTCAGGATATTTTTTCCATGAGCAGGGGGAATCTCAGGGATATGCGTAAACAGATGCAGATCATCTTTCAAGATCCTTATAGTTCTCTCAATCCCCGCATGACGGTCGGGGAAGCGATCGGCGAGGCATTAGAGGTTCATGGAATCGCACGGGGTCAGGAAAGACGGAAAAAAGTGGAAGAGATATTGGAGACCTGCGGCTTGGCTTATTACCATTACCGAAGGTATCCCCATGAATTTTCCGGTGGTCAGAGACAGCGTATTGTGATCGCACGCGCTCTTGTGTTGAATCCGCAATTCGTGGTGGCTGACGAACCAATTTCTGCTCTCGATGTCTCTATCCAGTCTCAGATTATCAATTTACTGATGGATTTGAAGAAAAAATTCGGCTTGACGTTCCTTTTCATCTCTCACGATTTGAGTGTCGTAAAGCACATGTCTGATCGGGTTGGAGTGATGTATCTCGGCTCAGTTGTAGAGGAGTCTCCAAAGAAAGAGTTTTATGCCAACCCTTTGCATCCCTATTCCCAAACACTTCTTTCAGCGGTTCCGATTATGGATCCCTTCAGAAAGAAAGAGCGGATAATTCTCAAGGGGGATGTGCCCTCGCCGGCCAAGCCTCCCACGGGGTGTCGCTTTCATACCCGTTGTCCCTATGTGAGAGAGTATTGTTCCCGTAAAAAACCGGAACTCAAAACGGCATATGGAAAACACCGTGTTTCCTGCCACAAAGTCCACGAGGAGCCAGAGTATGTATCACAAGGATAGTATGGAACACAAAGGCCCAAGGTTGAGTTTTCGGGAAACCATGGAAATTTTTATTGCTTTTCTTCAACTCTTGTTTCCCAGGGCATGTGTTTTGTTTGGTGCCATAGGTTTAGTGACCATACTGCTCATGCTTTGGCTGCGGTAGTCTGTGGAATTTTCATCCTTATTCCGTGCTTTCACAATAATCTTGCAGGAGGTCCCGGGTGTCTGGATGTCTGAGTTTGCGTAAGGCCTTGGCTTCGATTTGGCGGATTCGCTCTCTCGTCACACCGAACTTCACACCGACTTCCTCCAGAGTGTGCGGGCGACCTTCAACCATGCCAAAACGAAGTTTGAGAACCATGCGTTCCCTTTCGTTGAGAGTGCCGAGTACTTCCTCGAGCTGTTCTTTAAGCATGGTGAAGGAAGCGGCCTCAAAAGGAGCAGTGACTCCTTGATCTTCAATGAAATCGCCAAGATGACTGTCTTCTTCCTCACCGATAGGAGTTTCCAGTGACAAAGGCGCTTGAGCGATCTTGAGGATATCTTGTACTTTTTCAACGGTCATTCCCAGCTTTTCTGCCACCTCTTCAGCCCGAGGATCTCTTCCGAGTTCCTGGAAGAGCTGTCGTGAGACCCGAATAAGTTTATTTATTGTTTCTCCCATGTGAACCGGGATACGTATAGTTCTTCCCTGGTCTGCAATGGCGCGGGTAACGGCTTGTCGAATCCACCAGGTAGCGTATGTCGAGAATTTATAGCCCTTGCGGTAGTCAAACTTTTCCACAGCCCGAATAAGGCCTAAATTACCTTCCTGGATGAGATCCAGAAAAAGCATGCCACGTCCCACGTAGCGCTTCGCTATACTGACCACCAGCCTGAGATTTGCTTCGATGAGGCAACGCTTCCCCTCAGGATCTCCTGCCTCTACCCGTTTTGCGAGTTCAACTTCTTCTTCTGGCGTAAGAAGCGGTACCTGGCCGATCTCTTTGAGGTATATTTTGACAGGATCATCACTGGTTATTCCAGAGTTGTTCCCGGTAAAGAAGATTTTTGAAAGAGTTTCGAGTGCATTTTTATTTATCATATCGTACCCCCTATCAGCAGTGAAGGACAGTGGTCCACGAAAATTGTATATTACGTTGGGCGGAAAAAGGTTCAATGAACTGTGTTATTTTTTGAAAATACTATTATTTGGACTATCTTTTTGAGATGGGATGATGTATGCTTTTTCATTCAATGATTATTGAGAAAGGAGGCAGACCAATGACTGCACAAAGAAAAAGGGTAGTATTCACCTTCGAAGCTCCGGACGCTAATAACGTATTTCTTGCTGGAAGTTTCAATAACTGGTCAACAAACGCTGATCCTATGAAAAAAAACAGTGAAGGGGTTTGGACAAAGGCGAAGATACTCCAAAAGGGAGTTCATGAGTACAAATTCATTGTCGATAACAAATGGATTCTCGATCCCTCCTGCCAGAATACATCAACAAACGCTGATGGTACGGTAAACAGCGTAATCACCATCTGAAAGAGAAAACCGGTAGAACCGCTACAATGAAGTTGTTTTTCAAAGCATAATGCGGTGCTACCGGTATGAGTATTTCAGGGATGATTTGCGATAGGTTGATTTTGCTCACTTCCTGATGTCTGAATGTTCTTCCTCTTGGTTAACATGGAGGGGAACCAGTGCCGTGTTTTCAGACACAAAGTGACCAGGACGAGCATCACCGGTACTTCGATAAGGACGCCGACTACCGCTGAAAGTGCCGCGCCCGATGCTAGTCCGAAGACAGTTACAGCTGTTGCGATAGCCACCTCAAAGTGGTTGCTTGCTCCAATCATGGAGGCCGGTGCCGCTTCTTCATAGGTCAAGCCGATGATTTTTGATAAGGCGTAGCCTATGGAGAATATCACAATGACCTGTATGATAAGAGGTATGGCGATCATTGCCACCGAGAGGGGAAACTCAAGAATGACCTCACCTTGCAACATGAAGAGATACACCAGGGTCGCGAGCAACGCGACGATCGAAATGGTACTCATGTTTTTCAAGAAAACCGTTTCATACCATGAAATGCCTTTGCTTGCTATGAGGCGTGTGCGGGTAATAAAACCGGCTACCAGGGAAACACCCACATACAGTATAACGCTGAAAAAGATCGTCCAAAATGGAATGGGCATTTCAGCAACCCCCAGGAGGTAATTCCCCAGGGGGGCATACAAAGCAAGCATGGTGAGTGAATTAATCGCAACAAGCACAAGCGTCAAACCCATGAATCCCTTTGCCAGAAAGCTGAACACCAGGACCATAGCGGTGCAGGGAGCGATACCCAAAAGGATCATTCCCGCCATGTATTCTCCGGCCAGCTGAGAATCTACAAAGGGTGCCCAGATATAGCGGAAAAACAGCCAGGCAAAGAAGAACATGGTAAATGGTTTGATACCCCAGTTAATAACCAGGGTCAGGACAACAGCCTTGGGTGCTCTGACGGCGTTTGCAACTTCGCGGAAATCTATTTGCAGCATGATAGGAAACATCATGGCAAAGAGAAATATGGCGATGGGAATATTCACCTGTGCTACCTGAATATTGCTCAAACGTTCAGCAATGCCGGGAGCCAGCCGCCCAAGACCGATACCTCCAACGATACATAAAGCCACCCAGAGCGTTAGGTATTTATGGAAAAATGTCAGTTGATATTCCTTAGCTGCTGCCATTTTTATGAATCTCCTTTCTCTCCATTACAATGGAGCAAAGAATTGGTTCTGGATATTTCGAGAACGCCTTGTAACAGGAGCCGGAGAACTTCCAACCGTGAAGTGTCCACACAATAACAGACCCGCGGTCCTTCAACTTCTCCCTTAATAAATCCTGCTTTTTTCAAGACTTTAAGGTGCTGGGACACAGTGGATTGGGCAAGTGGTATTTCTTTGCATATTTCACCGCAAAAACACTCTTTCTGGGACAACAGAAAAGTTATAATTTTTACCCGCACCGGATGTCCCAGGGCTTTTGCTAGATGCGCCAGTTCTTCTTCATTGACGTAAGGTCGGTTTATTCTCGCTGTAATCTTATTCATCGTAAAAATACGATAATATATCATACGGTTTCTGTCAAGGTCATCGGTAGATAAAAAGAATGCTTCATATAATCAGGAATAACGGGAGGAAGGAATAATAGAATAAAAAAATTTGTTCTCTCAAAACATGGATGCAGTTTATAAATAACATAACATTAAATGAAAAATCGGCAATAACAGGTAACAAGCAAAAAAACCATAAAAATTAGGAGGATTCGCATGAAAACTCAGAATAATCTCAAAGAAGCATTTGCAGGTGAAAGCCAGGCTAACCGTAAATATCTGGCATTTGCCAAGAAAGCAGAGTCAGAAGGTCTTCCCCAGGTAGCAAAATTATTCCGAGCGGCGGCGGAAGCCGAAACTGTCCATGCTCATGCACATTTGCGGGTACTGGGTGGAGTGAAATTCACCTCTGAAAATCTGGAGGAGGCCATAGCCGGCGAGGGGTTCGAATTCCAGAAAATGTACCCCCAATTCCTCTCCGAAGCTGAAAAAGAACAAGATAAGGCAGCCATGATGTCTTTTAAACACGCTCTCGCAGTCGAAGAGATTCATCATGGTTTATATTCGAAAGCTTTGGAAGCCGTTACAGCGGGGAAAGATTTACCCTCAGCACAGGTATATGTATGTTCTGTATGCGGGAACACAGTTTTTGAAGAAGCACCTGATACATGTCCGGTATGCGGAGCTTTGATAAGCAAGTTTGACGAAGTCAAATAGTACACACAAGCTCACACATGAGGAAGGAAACACGGAAGCTGTACATGCGCCCCCTTCCTCATGTGTATTTTCGGAAGAGTATGATTGAGGAAAAGGGAGGAAGTCTGCTTAATGAATAGAAAAACAACCGTGGAACATTTTTTACCGTAACAGACAGTTCATCCAGAAAGGTGATAAGGAGGGAAACTTATGCGTGAGAAAAAAAGATATGAAGCTGTCGTGATTGGTTCAGGACAGGGTGGAGTTCCACTGGCAATGACCCTGGCACACAAGGGTTTGAAAACAGCGCTTATCGAATCACGTTTTATAGGGGGTACCTGTGTGAACTATGGCTGTACTCCGACCAAGACCATGGTTGCGAGTGCCCGTGTGGCTCATATAGTGCAAAAGGCAGCTGACTATGGTGTTACGATTGAGGGTATGAAGGTGGACCTTCAGAAAGTACGGGAGCGCAAGCGTTCAATCGTCAACATGTTTCGTTCCAGTAATGAAAAATCACTTGCGAGTGCCGAGAATCTTGACCTTATCCGGGGGACTGCTCGTTTCGTAGACGCACACACCCTGGAAATCACTGATTCTGCAACATCCGTGAGTATAGAGGCTGAGAAAATATTCATCAACACGGGAACAAGCCCCAGGATACCCCGGTTGCAGGGAATCGAGGATATTCCTTTTCTCGATAACGAAACCGTTATGGAACTAGCCAAGCTTCCCAGACATCTCATTGTTTTGGGAGGAGGATACGTGGGTTTGGAATTCGGTCAAATGTTCCGGCGCTTCGGGAGCAGCGTCACCATTGTGCAACGCGGACCGCAGCTTCTTGTTCGTGAAGATGAGGATGTTTCAGAAGAGATACGTTCTCTTTTTGTGAGCGAAGGTATCGAGGTACTTCTGAAAGCGAATGTTCAGAGTATTTCTCGTGATGAAAAAGGCGATATCGCTCTCCGGGTGGCTGTTGGTGAGCGCATTCAGACTATATCCGGTTCTCATCTTCTTGTCGCGACGGGTCGTGTAAAAAGTACTAAGGAGCTCAACCCGCAGGGTGCGGGAATTCAGACAGATGACCATGGCGCAATTATCGTGAATGATCGTCTTGAAACAAGTGTCGATAATGTTTGGGCTTTGGGAGATGTGAAAGGTGGTCCCGCTTTCACACATATTTCCTACGATGATTACCGGATTATCTCTCGAAATCTCTTTGGAGATGGAAAGGGGAGCACAGTTGGAAGAATTGTGCCCTATACGGTTTTTATCGATCCACAACTTGGACGAGTCGGTATGACTGAACGTGAGGCACTCGCTTCAGGGAGAAAAATTCGTATAGCGTCGCTTCCCATGAAGCGCGTAGCTCGTGCTCTGGAAACAGATGAAACCAGGGGACTGATGAAAGCGGAAATAGATGCGGATACAGGAGAGATATTGGGATTTGCCATGTTCGGTATCCAGGGAGGAGAAGTGGCCGGAGCGGTGCAAATTGCCATGATGGGGCAACTTCCCTACTCAACCTTGCGCGACAGCGCTTTTGCACACCCGACCCTGGTTGAAGCTCTCAACAACCTTTTCAGTTCCTTTAGAGAGTGATAAAGTAAGTAGATTTTAGCTTTGGTCGTCAGGATTGCTCGCGAAAAGGAGGCCAATTGCCCATAATTCCTCCCTGGTTCCATGCAGAAGGGTTTTCTTGCAAGGTCGCGTCTTCTCGAAAATGAGTACCCCTGGATTGCTTGTTATGCCAAGCGGAAAGTGTGACTATCCAGGCAGCTTGTGCCATATTTCTCAGACCTATCAGATCATCGTTCAAGGCGGTGGTTCGATAGAATTCTTCAATCGTTTCCCAGAGATGGTTAAGGTCACGAAGAGCACGGCTCAGACGTTCTTGATTACGTGAGAGACCGACATACAACCACATAAGGTTTTGGATTGCCTGACGATCCTGGTAGACTAAAACCGGATCGGGAAAAGGTGCCTCGGCCGCTTCCCAGGGAGGCACCATCGATGGTTTAAGGATCTTGAGGTCATTACGCCGACTTATATCTTCTCCAGCCCGGTATCCCCACACCAAACCTTCTAAAAGCGATGTGCTTGCAAGACGGTTTGCGCCATGGAGTCCAGTGCAGCTCACTTCACCCACCGCGTACAAACCGTTAATTGAGGAGCGTCCAAATTCATCTACCAGAATACCTCCACAGAGATAATGTGCGGCGGGAACCACAGGAATCGGTTCCCGGGCAATATCAATGCCTAACTCCAGGCAACGGGTGTAAATAGCGGGGAAGCGGGATTGAATGTGTTCGGGCAGCATTATTCCACTCAGATCAAGCAAAACATAGGGATAACCGTGAGTGAGCATTTCATGATGAATAGCGCGGGCAACCACATCACGTGGAGCGAGATCCCCCCACTTTGGAGCGACTTCTTCCATGAAATGTCGGCCGTCCGGTGATAAAAGCTTAGCTCCTTCACCACGCACCGCTTCGGATATGAGGAAATTTTCCGCTCCTGGAACAGCGAGGGTGGTAGGGTGAAATTGGATATACTCCGTGTTAACCACCCGGGCACCCGCCCGGTAAGCCATTGCCAATCCATCTCCCCGTGCACCTTCAGGGTTAGTGGTATGACTGTAAATGCGACCCAGACCACCGGTTGCAAGAATAGTGGCTTTACCAAAAAATCGGGAAATATTACCACTTTTCCTCTCAAGGACATACGCTCCATGGCAGGAAATAGGTTGATAAACCGCAAGAGGGTTCCTGATATGATGTGGAGAGGTGATCAGATCAACGGCGGTATATCCGGTCAGGAAACGGACATTGGGGAGTTTTCGAAGTTTCGAAATTAAAGCCTGTTCAATAGCTTTGCCTGTGGTGTCTCCAACGTGCAGTATCCGAGGGAGCGTGTGCCCACCCTCACGAGTATAAAGAAATTTCCCTTCATGGTTACAGTCAAAAGGTATCTCCAATGTTTTTACAAGTATATGCTTAACCAGGCGAGGGCCGTCTTTTGCGAGTATTGAAGCAGCTTCCGGAAGGCCCAAGCCTGCACCAGCCGTACGGATATCTTTGATTAGCGCCTCTTCAGAATCACCTTCTCCTAGTGTCACGATACCCCCCTGTGCATAACGGGTATTGCTTTCTTCAGGTTCCTGGTGACGGGTGATGATCGTGACTTCACGGGAAGTATTCGTTGCAAGCCGGTATGCGGCAGCAGCCCCTGAAATTCCACAACCGATGATGAGGATATCCGTTTCAAGAGGCATTGGTCTCTTACTCCTTTTTAAAGGGAAAGCATTCTTTCCAATGCCAAACGGGCATTGGTCGCGATTTCGGAATCCACTTTCACTTCGTTGTGCAAGTGGTCCTCTACCAATCCTTCTAATACTCTGCCAAGGGAGGTAAGGGTTGTGTAACTCATGGTGGGACAATATGGGGCAACCGGAGCCAATGATACAATAGTTTTATCTGGGTTTTCACGTTGCAGGCGTTTCACAAGGCGTGTTTCAGTTCCTATGGCCCAGCGTATACCCGGAGGGGATTCATTGACTCGCTTGATGATCGCTGAAGTCGATCCAGTTTCATCAGCGAGTTGTACGACAGAACGAATGCATTCCGGATGAACTATAATTTTTACGTCTGGCAGTTTTTTCCGAATGATATCGATATGTTCGGGTTGAAAACGCTTATGTACATTGCATGCTCCCGGCCAGAGAATCACACGGGTTTTTTGTATGTCGGCCGGTGAGGGGAGGTAGTGACAGTTCCAAACCAATATTTCAGAATCCATGATACCCAGATCAGCAGCAGTATTTCTTCCCAAATGCTGGTCGGGGAAAAAGAAAGCACGCGGCTTTTCGTCAAGGGTTTTACGCAGAACCCTGGACGCATTCGCCGAAGTGCATACATAACCTCCGTGGCTGCCACAGAAAGCTTTGAGAGTCGCGCTCGAATTCACATACGTGATGGGGGTGATTTCCTTTTCTATATCAGCAAAATATTCGCTGAGCAATGACCAGGCTTTTCTAACATCATCTTCTGTAGCGGTATCAGCTAAATAACATCCTGCTCCCTGTTCCGGCAAGAGAACACGTTGTCCATTTCGTGCAAGGATAGCAGCTGTTTCTGCCATGAAACGGACTCCACAAAATACAATATATTCTGCATCTGTCTTTTCCGCAGAGCGAACCAATTCCAGAGAATCCCCCCTGAAATCCCCCAACTCCACAATTTCGTCACGTTGGTAGTGGTGGGCCAAAATGACAGCTTTTTTACCCAGTCGACGTTTATTCGTCCTGATATGTTCAATCATTTTTCTTTTCTGCACATTTTCGGTTTGTTGTGTATCGACTTTCATACTGAGATCAAGAGCTTCCGCAGAATGTGTGATTTGCCCTACTGAGATATAATCAACTCCGGCAGCGGCTATTTCTCCTATGTTTTCGAGTCCGACGTTTCCTGAAGCTTCGAGAATGACCCGGGAATTGTTTATAGCAACGGCTTGACGAAGGGTATGGCAATTCATGTTGTCAAGCAGGATTCTATCGATTGGTGGTTCCAATGATAAGGCTTCATGCAGTTCGGAAAGAGTGCGTACTTCGATTTCAATGGGAAGGTTGGCTGAAAATGCACGGATTTTCTCAACCGCTTGTCGGATACCTCCCACAGAATCAATATGGTTATCTTTAACAAGAGCCATTTCCGCAAGGTTCATGCGGTGATTTGTTCCCCCTCCCATACGTACAGCGTATTTATCGAGAATCCGGTGTCCGGGACATGTTTTTCGGGTATCCAGGATGCGTGCATCACTGCATGAAACTGCGTCTACATAGACTGCGGTTATAGTGGCTATTCCGCTCATTCTTTGTAAGAAGTTCAGCGCAACACGTTCTGCCGACAGTAGACTCATTACCCTTCCCTTAATTTGTGCGACTTTTTCCCCGGTGATGACCGGTTGTCCTTCATCCACCAAGGGAGTGAAAATTATGTTTGGGTCCACCCTGGAAAAAACCTCTTGCGCAATGGGGAGACCGGCAATAACGCCCGGTTTTTTTGCCCTTATGTAAGCTGTAGTTACCTCTCCCTCAGTGAAAATTGAAGAGCTCGTAGGGTCACCTTCACCAAGATCTTCTGAGAGAGCTAGCTCTATCAAGTGAATTCCAGCAACGATGAGGTTGTCATGGTTTTCGGTTTTCAATTTCTGCTCCCTTCGTTCCAGTCAAGGTGTTTATGTTTTTGTAACGCGAAAATCATAATAGCCAGAAGAAAATATCGTATATATTGTATCGAAGATCGGGCGAACGCACAAATACATACATAAACAAGAAATACAAACCATAAAAGGTAGATAAATTATCACATAGAATTAAGATGAAGCGAGCTAAAAGATTGACATATATATGGGGTATTATATATAATAACATTGATAGATGGGGGGGAGTGCAAGGACCTTGGATAGAGGTATTGCAAGCGTACATACAATAATATTTATAGATATTTTTTTATCTGCCCTTTTCTGCCTTAAATATTG
>SKXZ01000009.1 GCA_007128145.1 Candidatus Nitricultor lacus
AAAATAATGTTGCAATCGTTCGGCAATACGTTCCTGTGCCAGTCGGTCAATATCGGTAACCAAATCAATCGGGCTTGATTTTTCTACCACCCGACCCAACGATCCCTGGCTTTTCACAATAAAAGCGCCAACTTCCCGGGCAGTTTCTAAGGCAATTCTCAGTCTTTTTTCGAACATAGAACATTACTCTCCAAGACATGTTCCGGTTGAACGAGCCACTCCTAAAAGCGGCGAATTCAGGGGAATAGTTTTCAGTTCAGCTATTCCTTCCTCAATGGGAAGAGGTACAATATGGTTTCCCTGAAGAGCAGGAAAATACCCAAAACGACCTTCTATAACCAAAGCAATCGCCGCTGTCCCGAAACGTGTAGCCAGCACCCGGTCAAATGCGGTGGGTGATCCTCCTCGTTGCAGATGGCCTAGAATAACCATGCGGGTTTCCAGGTGAATGCGCTCGGCAATACCTTCACCCACCAAATAACTCACGCCACCGAGGCGTACCTGGTCATGGCTTTCTTTTACTGTTCTTTTTATTACCAGCTCTCCACCCTTGGGCTTGGTACCTTCTGCTACCACCACTATACTGAAAGTTTTTCCCGAGCGGATACGATTTTTAATGTATTCACATACAGTATTGATATCGAAGGGAATCTCAGGGATGAGGATTACATCACCGCCTCCGGCTAACCCTCCATGCAACGCGATCCACCCGGCATAGCGTCCCATAACCTCCACAACCATAACCCTGTGATGAGACTGTGCAGTAGTATGGATACGATCTATGGCCTCCGTTACAACATGAACAGCCGTATCAAAACCAAATGTCAAATCAGTGCCGGATAAATCGTTATCAATGGTTTTTGGAACTCCAACGACGTTAAGTCCCTTTTGGAGAAGCCCGTTTGCTATATGAAACGTGCCGTCCCCCCCAATGCAAATAAGAGCATCCAGTTTCATCTGGTGATAATAATCTATAGCTTTCTGAGAGTAGTCATAGAATACCACTTCCTCCTCCTCAGATACAGGATAGTGGAAAGGGTTCGCCTTGTTGGAAGCACCCAAGATCGTTCCCCCCAGTGCGAGGATACCGGAAACATCAGTATATTGGAGGGTCCGCCATTTCCCTTCTACCAATCCTTCAAACCCGTTATGAATCCCGATAACTTCCAAGTCATAATCAAGTATCGCCTTTTTGGTAATAGCACGAATGACTGCGTTTATTCCCGGACAATCCCCCCCACCACTCAATACACCAACGCGTCTCATTCCCAATAGCTTCACTCCTTTCTAAAATGCAGTGAGTAGGGAGTTGGGAGTAGGGAGTAATGAAAACCCCCCAAACCTTCAACTGCATTTAACATGTTTGATGTCGGAACATATGTGGCAGGGTAACTCCATTCCAAAACCGTTCCTGCACTTATATATATCCCGACTCAAAAAGAGTATACCATCTTCAGCAAGATTCCTTCATTACTTTACCATTGCAAGAAATACTTCCATGGCCTAAAATACATACAAAGTTCGCGGTGATCCTTCGCACTTAAATGGCACTGATAACCGCGCAGGGAGGTGAATACGTGGTGTTATATGCACTCACACCGCTTAGCCTGCCTTTTTTACTGATCTTCCTCATTCTGTTTGTTACCCGTACCTCTACCCATCCGCACAGTGCCATTTGGGCAGTGAGGAGTAAGTTCACTGATCACCGGTGTTTTATTCAAGAGTTTTTCACGCATCCTCGCATTTATGCATGTACGCATATACAATCTATTTAAAGAGGAGAGAGGAGGGAGAGAAATGCTCTCCCGTACGTATTGCCACATACCTGGGATTGGAGAAAAAACCGAAAGACGTATTTGGAATGAAGGAGTCCGGGATTGGTCGGATGCCTTGAGTGACCCCCTATTTTTCTTCCTTCTTCCTGGATACGTTCGTTCTCTTGCCACATCTTTCCTTGAACGTTCCATTGAATGCCTGGAACGCGAAGATATACGGTTTTTTGATGATAAACTCAGCTATTCCCACCGTTGGAGGCTTTTTCCCGCTTTCCGCCACCGGGCGGTATTCTTGGACATCGAAACAACCGGCCTGAACACACCGCATGACCATATAACCATGATAACTCTTTTTGATGGAAAACGGTCGAAAACCTATATCCATGGTATAAACCTGTCCGAATTTGTGGATGATGTTATGCAATATCCCTTTATAGTGACCTTCAATGGCATGTGCTTCGACATTCCTATCATCGAGAGGTATTTTAATATTCACCTTCCCCAGGTACACCTGGATTTGAGATATGTGATGAAAAGCCTCGGATACAGGGGGGGCCTCAAAGCTTGCGAAAAGGCCATGGGCATCGATCGTGGGGATTTGACCGGTGTAGATGGCTTTACAGCTGTTTTGTTGTGGCGTAAATACCGGGAAGGGTGCGTCGAGGCACTGGAATCATTGATCGCCTATAATGTTGAAGACACAGTTAACTTGGAAAAACTCATGGTTTTTGCCTACAATCAGAAGGTAGAACAGCTTTCGTTTCCCTCTCTCACTCTTCCTCTTCCCCGTAAAAGAGTACTGCTTCCCTATTCAATAAACCGGGATGTACTGCGGGAAGTCTTATTCGAGCGCATTCACCATTTCGGAGGGAGAAAAACGAAATGGTGGCCGGATGTCGCTGAAAGTAGTTGATGCTGTTTAAGTGAGAAAAACCTGTTTGTAGCGCTTTGCGTAGGTAGCCGCCCAGTGTGCTGCTTCCTTAAGGCTTTTGGGGTTCGCTTTCCCCGTTCCAGCAATATCAAAAGCAGTTCCATGATCAGGTGAAGTCCTGATAAAGGGAAGCCCCAGTGTAATACTTACCGTTCCATGAAAATCAATGCATTTAGTTGCTATATGGCCTTGATCGTGATAAAGGGAGAGCACACCATCATAGTTACCCTGATGCGCAAACCAAAACACGGAATCAGCCGGATACGGGCCTGATGCATCAATGCCGTGCTCTCTTGCAGCCTGCACGGCGGGTGATATTTCCTGTTCTTCTTCCTTCCCCAACAACCCGCCGTCACCAGCATGCGGGTTAAGGGCGGCTACCGCCAGCCGCGGTTTTTCAACCCCCAGGATACGTAAGTAGTATTCCATATTCTGTAAAGCATTAAGAACACTAGCGTACTTCACCTCTTTCACTGCCTCGGCCAAGGATAAATGCCGTGTAAGGAAAAACACGCGCAGTCTTCCTACCTGGAACATCGTCAACGCCTCAGAAGTCCCGGTTAAACTCTGCAACATTTCGGTGTGCCCGATATAAGGGACATCCGCCAGGTGCACAGCTTCCTTGCTTATAGGCGCTGTTACAATGGCATCAGCTTGCCCCGCCATAGCCATCTGCACAGCTTCCTGCAGATAGGCAAAACACACCCTGCCTCCCGATGGGGATACTTCACCCCAGTGCAACTGGTGAGGAAACCGGTCACTTAAATCCACTATTCGGACGGGGAGCTTATCCCTTTTTGATACCGGAAAAAGCCCTGCCTCCCCTTCAACCTGAAGGAGTATTTTTTTATCACCCACCACCACGGGAATGGCTTCCACATCCCATTCGGCCAACACATGGACAATAGTCTCCGGGCCAATCCCGTTGGGATCCCCCATAGTTATAGCTATTACGGGAAGATCTTGGTGATTCATCCTAAAAATTCCTTTCGGAATTCAACCAATCTGTGAATTCCCTCTTCTATTTCTTCCCTGCGGCGGCAAATAGAAATACGGGCAAATCCTTCACCACTTTCCCCGAAGGCATCACCCGGCGCCAACGCGACACAGCTTTCTTTTAACAGAGTCTTACAGAACTCAAGAGAAGGCATTCCAAATTCACGGATATCAATCCATACATAATATCCCCCTTGAGGCGGGAAAAAAGTAAAACCTGCTTCCTCCAGCAACCGGCAGGCTATATCCCGGTTACCCTTGTAACACTCAACCATGGCTGAAAGATCTCCATCGGGCATATCCAGTGCAATTTCCGCTGCTTTTTGAGAAATATGGGCGGTACAGGCAATCAGGTATTCTTCCACTTTCATCAGGTGGCAACTCAATTCTTCCGGCACAACCATGTAACCAACCCGCCAACCTGTGAGGGCATATGTTTTCGAAAATGAAAAAATACTCACCAAACGCTCAGGTGGAACATACCTGAACATCTCATTGTGTTTTCCTTCATATACGTATTTTTCATATGCCTCATCGGAAATTACAACAAGATTGTGCTTCTCAGCCAATCGAGCAAAATTCTTCATGGTCTCTTCCGGGAACACAACTCCCAAGGGGTTGGAGGGAGAATTTACCAGTATAATCTTGGTTGAAGAAGTCAGTGTCTCTTCAATCCTGGTAAAGTCAGGGAGAAAGCTGTTTTCAGAAAGCAAATGATACCGTAAAGGGGTAGCTCCGCTCAATTCCACCTGATGCAGGTGATTCGTGAAACCCGGTTCAGGAATAAGCACTTCGTCTCCTCCGGAAAGAAGTGCCTGAAAAACAACGACCGTTCCAAAAAGTGATCCGGGTAAAATCATAATGCGGGAGGGGTCAACCTTCCACCCTTTTTCCTTGTCCAGGGTATAAGCGATCTTTTCCCGCAGCGAAGGAATACCGACAGTAGGTGTGTATTTAATTTCTCCTAGCCGGTAAAACGGTTCCAACCGATCAAGCACAAAAGAGGGCGTGGGAAAATGTGGTTCCCCGATCTCTAAATGAACGGCATCTTCCATGCACAAGGCCAGGCCCATCAACTCCCTGATGCCTGAACGGGGAAGGCAGTTAACGTGTTCCGGTATGTTGACCATAATTCAACTCCAATCTTTTTCAGAAAGGCTTGTCAGGGACTTTTTCCCAATCGGCCAGGAAACCCTTGATCCCCGCATCAGTCAATGGATGTTTAATGAGCTTTTCAAATATGGCGTACGGCATGGTCGCGATATCAGCTCCCATGCGAGCACATTCCACCACATGCATGGGGTGGCGTATTGATGCACAAATCACCTCGGTCTCGTATCCGTAGTTCATATAAATATCAATTATCGATGCTACCAGGCCCAAACTCGGAGATGAAACATCATCAAGCCTGCCAAGAAACGGGCTCACGAAAGCAGCTCCAGCTTTGGCCGCCATTAAAGCCTGCATGGGATTGAATACCAAAGTAGTGTTGATCTTAACTCCTTCCTGGGAAAGGGTGTTTATGGCCTTAAGGCCCTCAGTTGTAATGGGGATCTTCACCACGATGTTTTCGGCCCATTGGGCGACCATTTTTCCTTCCCGAACCATTCCTTCTGCATCCAAACTTACCACCTCGGCAGATACAGGTCCTGGAACTACGGAGCATATTTCTTCTATGACTTCCCGAAAAGGTCGGCCGGTTTTTGCAACAAGCGTCGGGTTAGTGGTTACTCCATCCAGTATGCCCAGGTCCAATCCTTTGCGAATCTCGTCAATATCAGCCGTATCAAGAAAGAACTGCATCGTTTTCACTCCTTTTCTGTCAATATTCCAGTCTTACCCGGTCCCCTACGAGAATGGAAGTTTCTTCAAACCATTCCATTATTACCGCGCGAGACATTTTTTCCTGTACTTCGGAAATATACGCCAACGCGAGATCTCTTGTCTCAACTCCAAGCGCTTCGCCGCTTATGGGATGTATTATTTCTTCATCTTCCCGGTAGATCACTATCCGCTCCCCAACTCTCACACCGGATTGCATTCCCAGGTCCGTGAGGACCTCTCTGCCGTCTACTCTTACAATATAACGAGTAGTGTCCACCCGAGTCACAGGTACGGCATGGGCAGCCGTGATCACTTCAGAAACGAGAGGTTCCATGGCGTTTTGGGCTGCTTCCAGAATATGTTCTCCTCCCTGGATCCTCTCGGTAAACCAGCCGACAGTGATACGCGTGGCTGTTTTTCCGCTCTCGCCGCCTGAAGTTCGGGAAAACAGTATTTCACCGGTGGTGGCGTTAATAAGGCGTAAATTGAGATTGACCGATGCCTGCCGTGTACGCTGGGAAACTCTCACTCCCCCCAAGGGAGTGCGGATGGGAAGTGAAACACCTCCTCCAGCTTCACGCAAATCAATAGATTCGATCCTTCCTACTAATAAAAGTTCCACACCTATCATCTTTCCGAACTCGATAGCAGTCTGCGGATCAATCAATCCCTGTAAAACCAAGTCGTGTTCATCCAAAAGTGCGTCTATTTCCTCCCGCTCAAACACACGAACCGCTCCTGTCGCCAGAAGTTCTTCTATTGCCAGGTCCTGAATAGCCAAAGCTACCTCCGGAAGTTGCCATGCGCTTTGAGCCCGATTTTCAAAACGGACTACGGCAAGGCGGGGGCGCACGTCATCAAGAGCCCAAGACGTTGTTGCTACGACCATGAAAATAAAAAACATGATACCAAATCCCATTACAGTCCGCAGGTATTTCATTACATCCACTCCCCTGTGAAAATATATTGTATAAGGGTTGAAGGATAAAAAGGATTGCTCTCCCTCCTTTTTCCCGCTTGCCTCATCCTTTATTTTTGCTCACAGCCCTTAATGCAGATAGAGTACCACAATACAGCAAGGAAAAAAGAGAAATTTGGGAAAACAAAACCCCGGGGTGTTCTTCATCCCGGGGTTTTTTAGAAATCAGGAGATAGCTGCTGCGCCCCGTTCCCCTGTGCGTATACGTACAGCTTCGCTTATAGGACTGACAAAAATCTTACCATCTCCAATAGTAGAACTGTTTGCCGCCTTAATTATTATATCAAGGATTTCTTCCAACCTATCTTCATCCACTACAACTTCCATTTTATATTTCGGTAAAAACTCAATCATAAACTCCATACCTCGGTATTCCTGTCGAAGGCCGTGCTGCATTCCCTGCCCGTGAACCTGATAAATGGTTATCCCCGGACAATTATTCCTTGCCAGTTCCTTTCCGATTTTCTCCATTGCATTTCTTTTTACGATGGCCTCAATTTTCACCATTGCTTTCTCACCTCTTATCTTGAACGATTTATTCCACATGAATCACTGTGATATCTTCTTCACTATGTTTCCTAAACATTATCAACCACAAGGAAATCAGGCGGCTCCACACCGTGTTCGGCAACATCAAGCCCTTTAAGTTCATGTTCAGGAGATACGCGAATCGTGAATAATTTATTCAAAATCGTAAACATGACCATGCCTCCGCCAAAAGCAATGACAAAAACGGTTCCTGCTCCTATAAACTGAGAGATCAACTGGCCAAATCCACCTCCATAGAGCAAACCAGTCACAGGTCCATCCAAAGGAAAGATACCATCAGCAAAAATACCCACCGAAAGGAGCCCCCAAACTCCGGAAAATCCATGTACACTGACCGCTCCCACGGGGTCATCTACACCCCTGTAATCCAAAAAGCGAATTCCATAAAAAACAACCAAACCAGCGACAACACCAATCAACACACTGGCACCACTGCCAACATAGGCTGCAGGAGCTGTGATTCCAACCAATCCCCCCAATGCTCCGTTTAAAGACATATCAAGGGAATACCGTTTCCAATAGAAATATCCAACCCACAAACAGGTGGCAGCACCGGCTGCTGCTGCCAGGTTGGTATTCACTAGGACCACTGAAAGACGAAGAACCTCCGATTCCAAGACACTTCCGCCATTGAAGCCAAACCACCCAAACCACAAAATAAATACCCCCAGGGATGCGAGAGTGACGTTATGACCCGGAATGTGTCTCGGTTTACCATCAGCTCCGTATTTCCCAAAGCGGGGTCCAAGCACCATGGTCCCCGCAAGACCGACAAACCCCCCCATGGCGTGGACAACCCCTGATCCAGCAAAATCGACGTGACCCACACCGAAAGGAAGTTTTTCGAGCCATCCTCCACCCCATACCCAATGACCATATAATGGATAGAGAAATGCTGTGACCAGAAAACTGTACATCAGGTACACCTTGAACTTCATCCGCTCGGCTACCGCACCCGAAACAATGGTGGCAGCAGTCGCAGCAAATACCATCTGGAAGATAAAGGCCATAAACTCTGTGACATCGTTGGCCTCACCTCCTAAAAACCACTTGGTAACGCCAAATACACCGTACCAACTTACTCCGTACATAAGGGCATAACCTACAGCCCAAAAAGAAAGTGCTCCGATACTGAAATCCATCAGGTTTTTTGCCATCAGGTTGGTAACGTTTTTCGCCCGGCAAAACCCTCCTTCCACCATGGCAAAACCAGCTTGCATGAAAAAGACAAGACCGGCCGAAATAAACAAGAGCAAAAAGTCGACCGAAACCTGTGGATTAGCTGCAAAGGTAGCACTTCCCTCCGGATCAGCAGCTTCTGCTAGCCCACTTCCGAAAACAAAAAAAACAATTACGAAAAAACAAAGTACATACCGCATGTGTGACCTCCTTTTTATATGAATGAAGAGGTCTCATCTTTGAGACGGTTCGCTGTTTTCTTTCCCTTTTTATCTTTTTACTGGGAAAAAGCGACGTACCTGTTTCTCATCAGTGAGGAAAATTTCAGCAGAACGATGCCGTAGGATCTTTCAGCTCTGAAAGAGGAATTCCCTTACGTTGCCTTTTTTATACCGGGTAAAGAAGAAAAAGGGTTTTGTTCATCAATCTTCCTTCACCTTCTGATCACAAGGGTAGGATAAATTACCAGTAGGTGAACGAACAAACCTGATAAATGAAAAAAGGAGCCCTTCCATCTGCTTTGATGGGAAAGCTCCTTTGCCATTGTATTGCTTATAACGTATGTCTGGTAGATTGTCAATCCTTTTTTACACCCTCTTTTTACGCCTTTTTTACACATACTGTCTTTTCGTGTGGATTGCTTGACTTTTCGCCTGTTCTCCTATATAAGAGTACAAATGTTGAACCCTCTTTCAAGATCTACTCTACGGTTCAATAACCCTGTTTGCCACTTTCGGATTCAACAGTTTACAACCTGATTGTTTGTGGAATAGACACCGAAGCGGGAGGAAAATTGTGAAAATATCTGATCGTGTCTCCAAAATAGCTGAATCAGCCACCCTGGCTATTACCACCTTGGCGCGCTCAATGCGAGCCGAAGGAAAGAAAATTATACCATTCAGTGCTGGCGAGCCTGATTTCGACACGCCAGCGTGCATACGGGAAGCAGCGAAAAAAGCCATTGACGATGGGTATACACGATATACACCGACAACTGGACTTCCGGAATTGAAAAAAGCTATCTGCCATAAATTCGAAAGTGAAAATTCCCTCATGTATAAACCAGACCAGATAATCGTCTCCTGTGGAGCCAAACACTCCCTCTTCAACGCAATATTGGCCCTATGTGAGGAAGGAGACGAGGTTTTATTGCCTGTACCATATTGGGTTACATATTTAGAACAAATTGCCCTGGCCGGAGCTACCCCTGTACCGGTATACTGCAGACAGGATACTCTTGAGGTTGAACCGGATGCGTTACGTGAATCCATAACCCCCCGTACACGGGTATTGGTACTCAATAATCCAGTAAACCCAACCGGAGTTGTATATTCTGAAAAAACTCTGGCTGAAATCGCCGAGCTTTCACTACAGCACGATATAACCATCATTTCCGATGAGATATATGAACACCTGGTTTACGACCAAAAACCCCCTCCCAGCATCGCATCCCTGGACCCTGAAATGGGCAAACGGACAATAGTTGTGAACGGGGTATCTAAAACCTTTGCTATGACGGGTTGGCGCATTGGTTACAGCGCTGGGCCGTATGATGCAGTACAGGCGATGTCACGGCTGCAGGACCATACCACATCCAATCCTACCACCATAAGTCAAATCGCCGCCCAAGCCGCTCTTCAATGTCCTCAGGAAATAATCCAGTCCATGGTCGAAACCTTTAACCGGAGACGTACTTTGATGAGTACACTCATGAACGCCTTGCCTGACGTATCTTTTCCTTTTCCCCGTGGTGCATTCTACATATTCGCCGATTTCAGTGCTTACCTGGGTAAGTACTTCTGCGGGAATCTGCTGAACTCGTCATTTGACCTTGCTCAAAAACTTCTGCGTGAAGCAGGAGTCGCCTGTGTTCCTGGGAGTGCTTTCGGCATGGAAGGCTTCCTTCGCTTTTCCTATGCTACGTCAGAAGACAATATTGAGACAGGAATGAAGCAACTGCGGTCTTTTCTGGAAAATCTTACCTGAACTTGCTTTTTGAAGAAAAAAATCAGTCAATCAGTGCGGGTATTGGATACTTCTCCACCCGCTCATGGAGGTGAAATAATGCCTACAATTTACCTTATTGATGTAACGAACCGTGACGGTGTACAAACTGCGTTTCTGGGTCTTGCTAAAATAGAGAAAGCCATGGTCAACTTCTTCCTGAATCAAATGGGTGTCTTTCAAAGTGAATTCGGTTTTCCCACAACAAGGCATGAAACCAACTATCTGAATGCAAACCTTGAACTGGCAAAAAAAGGCTACCTGCACCCCATACGTCTGAGTGGGTGGATGAGAGCAATTAAGAAGGACGTGGATCTGGCTTTTGAGCTTGTTCCTGATCTTAAATACTTGAATCTTTCCATTTCAACCTCACAACAAATGCTTATGGGAAAGTTTCAGGGAAAAATGGGACCACAAGAAATAACAGCATCTACGGTCGATGCAGTTGAAGCTGCTTTGAAAAACGGGGCGCTTGGGGTTGGTGTGAACGCGGAAGACGCATCCCGCACGGACCTTGCTTATCTTGTAGAATTTGCCCAGGCTGCAAAAGAAGCAGGTGCCGAAAGGTTCCGTTATTGCGATACATTAGGATACGACAGCCCTTTCACCATCTACGAGCGGGTGGCTCATATAGCCGAGCAATGCAAGATACCCATTGAACTTCACTGCCATAACGACTTGGGCATGGTTGTAGCCAATTCAGTTAGTGGAGCGAAGGGAGCGATCGACGCTGGAGTTGACGCCTATATAAACACCACTATTAACGGTGTGGGTGAACGGGCAGGAAACGCCGACCTCGTTTCTGTCATCCTCGCTATTCAACATGCCAACGGTTTTGAAGGTGATGCCTACCCCCTGGACAAAAAAGTCAACCTTAAAGCAGCCTGGAAAACATGCAAATACGCTTCTTATGCATTTAAAGTGCCGATCCCTATCACCCAACCTGGGGTAGGAGCGAATGCTTTCGCGCATGCTTCCGGTATCCATGCCGACGGAGTGATTAAAGACCGTAAAAATTACGAACTCTATGACTATGAAGACCTGGGGCGTGGAGAACCGGAACTGATAGAGACAGGAC
Source organism: Candidatus Nitricultor lacus (assembly GCA_007128145.1). GTDB lineage: Bacteria > Atribacterota > Atribacteria > Atribacterales > Atribacteraceae > Nitricultor > Nitricultor lacus. Next base: position 11,316 of record SKXZ01000009.1, read on the forward strand.
GTCAAATAGTGATGGGAGAATACAGCGGTATCAAGGGTTTTCGTAACGTTTACGAAAATCTCGAGGTCGAATTCAAAGATGAAAATGAAGCCAGAGAGGTTTTGGAACTTGCTCGCTTTGCCAATGTTGAAAAACAAAAACCCCTGGTGGCCGATGAGCTTATTTTTATTGCTCAGTACCCCGAGGAAGCAAGGAAAATACTCACCCTGCAACCCTGAAATCCAATAGATTGCACAAGAAAGGAGCAAAACACGTGCCACTTGTACCAACACAGCATCTCGTCGATATGGCAGAAAGGGAAAATTTTGCTCTGCCAGCATTTAACGCACCCCATCTCGAATTCATGATGTGGGTTCTTGAAGAAGCGGAACACAAACGCTCACCGGTTATTATCCAGATAGCACCGGTGGAATACCATTTTCTCGACATTAACGCTCTTGCCGAGGGACTGAAGGCCTTGTCCTATCGTTTTTCCATACCCTTTTCTTTGCACTTGGACCACGCCCACTCTTACAAGGAGGTGGTTGAGGCTATTCAAAGCGGCTTTTCCTCTGTAATGATAGACGCTTCACGCCATCCCTTTGAGCATAATGTAAAATTAACCCGCCAGGTAGCAGACACCGCTCACCTGGTCAACCTTATGGTAGAAGGAGAAATCGGCCGGGTGGGAGGTCTCGAGGGAGATGAAAGCTGGGAAGTCGAAGGAGATGAGGAAGATTATTTTACCTCAAGTCGGGAGGGTCTGCGGTTCGTACGTGAAACAGGTGTTGACCTGCTTGCTGTTGCGGTAGGTACACGTCACGGCGTATACACATCAGGCCCACCTTCCCTTCATTTCGACCGCATCCGTGAAATCCGTGAAGCCACAGGTAAACCTTTGGTGCTCCACGGAGGGAGCGGTACTCCAGTTTATCAACTCCAACAAGCCTCCAACTTTGGAGTACGTAAGGTTAATTTCAGTACAACTTTACGCGTCGCTTATCTGCGCGGCTTCAATGAGTATTATGCTGCCCACCCCCAAGAAGTATTCCTTCCTAAGATGATGCGTGAAGCATCGCCGATGGTAAAGGTAACAATATCGGAATGTCTGACCTCGGTCAATTCGGAGGGCAAAGCTTGAAAGGAAACAAGCAATGTGGTTTACTACTCACGCCCTATGTGGAATGGTTCTTTCCACGTCACTGACCAATTTACCTTGGCTGGCTGTTACAGCAATAGCCAGCCATTTTGTCCTTGACCTTATTCCCCACGAAGATACTTCCTATTCTCTGAATACGCTTTTCGATATTGCAGCGGGAATAATTATCGGAGTCACGTTATGGATTATCTATTCACCGGGTGTTCCCTTTTTATGGGGAACCCTGTGGGCGGTACTCCCGGATTCGGAAGTACTCCTCCAGGAGATGGGGTATATTTCTCGCCGTTATTTTCCACCTCACCTGCCTGCAATTCATGGGGTTCTGCGAGGAAAACGAGGAATAGCGGTGAACCTCGTAACAGCAGCTTTCTTTTTCTTCCTCTATCTCATTCTTGTTTGAGCCATACAGGAGAAACATTTGTATTCGCGAGATAATTCGGCACCTTCCCTTCCATAACGTGTTTTATGTTCTGCGCTACTTTATGAGAAATCCCATCATAGGAAAGATCGGTCACACCGGCAATATGTGGTGTTGCCAAAACATGTGGATGACGGTACAGGGAGTCTCCCGCCTTTGTCGGTTCTTCCCAGAAGACATCAAAAGCAACACCACCTAATTGTTCCTGGAGAGCTTGTGTAAGTGCCCGACGGTCCACCAATCCTCCTCGTGAAGGGTTCACCAATAAAGCTCCCTTCTTCATGAGAGAGAACTCCCGCTTCCCTATCAATGAATGTGTTTCTTTCCGTAACGGCAGGCAAAGAAACACTACATCCGATTCACAAAGGAGAGCTGGAAGCCCGTCCATTTCATCTACTCGTTCAAAACCCCACCGGGAACTCGAAAAGTCACGAATGTTCCTTTTTATACCCAAAAGCCTCATGCCGAAAGACTTGAGTCGAAGGGCCAACTCTTTCCCTATACCCCCCACTCCAACAATACCGGCAGTCTTCCCGGCAAGAGTCATGCCACAGGGTGTCCCCCAGGGACTTCCCTGCTTCACGTACTCCTGTACACAGGGATACCCGCGAGCAAGAGCTACCGCAGCCATGACACACCACTCCGCCACCGATTCGGCGTTGCCCGTACCACTGGTCGGCACATTGGCCACGCACACTCCATGTCCTGTCGCGGCCGGGATATCCACTCCTTCAAGGCCCGCTCCCCACTGTTGGATTAGGCGCAATCTCTTTGCACGTTTTAAGAGTTCTTTACCAATGTATGTCATGGTGGGAATGATAACGTGGGAAAACGGGGCTAACCGCAAAAGTTCATCACCTTCTGCCCGTAATATTTCTACACCTGCAAGAGCACTGGAAAGGTAGAAATCTATTGATTCAAAATGAAAGCCACCGATAAGAACCACTGGTTTTTCTTGTAGTTTATTCATGTTGTTTTCCTGTTCCGTCGAGTAGTAGTATATTTATGATATATATATCATAAATTACTATACATCGCACGATACCAGCGCACCAATAAGAGGTGAGAAGATTTCAAGTAAAATGGAAAGAAAGGTGTTTTCTCATGAATAACAAAGCTGTTTTTCACGAGGTTCAGTACCAACCGATGTGGCTACGGATTATCATGCTAGGAGTAGGAGCGATCATTTTTATTATCATGTACCAGCAAGTAATGTTGGGATATTCTATCGGAACACATCCAGCACCGGATTGGCTGATGATTGTTATCTGGGCTTTTGTAGGAGTGCTGCTCCCTCTTTTTGCCAGCTTTTCCCGCCTTGAAATACAGGTCAACGACAAAGGGGTCTATTATCGCTTTTTCCCATTGCAGCCGCGTTTCATTTTTATCCCCTTTAGCGGCATCTCCTCTATTGAGGCACTCACTTTCAATCCACTATGGAATACAGGTGGATGGGGTATCCGATGGGGATTGGGAGGAATATGCTACTTAGTGCGGGGAAACCAAGGTGTCCGATTTACTCTTGATAGTGGAAAAAGAATCCTTCTGGGTAGCCAACGCAGTAACGAATTATTTGAAATCACCGAGGAAAAGCGAAAAAGACATTTATCCTCTTAAGGAAACCCATAGTTTGCGGCGCCTTGGTCCATCAAACTCACAAAGATAAATGCCCTGCCAAGTGCCCAACCTCATCACGTTGTTTTCCACGATAACCGTAACAGCATGCCCCATAAGCGACGCCTTGATATGAGCGGGGGAATTTCCTTCTCCATGGCGGTATCCTCCAGAAGGAACTATCCTGTCCAATCCGCTCAGTATATCCCTTACTACATCCGGGTCAGCATTCTCGTTAATAGTGATGCCAGCGGTTGTATGTGGAACATGGATAACACATAATCCCTCCCGCATCTCCATTTCTTGGAGTACCTTTTGCACCAACCCACTGACTTCTATGAGTTGTTCGCGGTTTCTGCTCTCAACGATTAATTCCTTGATCATTTCCGACTCACCTTCCTTTTCCCGCCTTATGCCGCATTTCTCCCACCTGAATTCTACCTCCCTCTTTGATTTTCTATCCATTGTACTTTCCCTCCGCTAACTTTCAGATGAACTGGGAAATAATCAGC
>SKXZ01000042.1 GCA_007128145.1 Candidatus Nitricultor lacus
AATGAAAGATACCTTTGCTCCCCGCTTTTCCAGGCGCCCGGCCAGGGTGAGGCAGCGCACGAGGTGTCCTGACCCGATGTACACTGAAGAATCAACACGGATCACGACCTTCATTCCGAACTCCATGCAGGGTAATCGGCGATGGATGATGGGTAATGACGGAGTCTCTTCGATATCTCACGACCTCTTGGAACCACCATGTATATACCTCCGTTTAAAGTATAACAAACTCTTTGAACTCCCATTATTTCCATTGTTGTGGAATTAAATTTCTTATTACGCATCTACGCAACGCAGCCGGGAAAAAGCGGGTGTCTGTTAATATTTCCATTGACGGTGGTTCTATAGCAGTGTTAAAATGTAACTGTTATGTATCCATATAGAATTCTTTCTTTGCATATGGATGCATATTGTAACTGAAGATATAATCCGCGTTTTACAATGTCAAAATGGAGGTCCTCATCCATGGCAAACCTTACTATCAGAAATATTCCGGAAGAACTCATGCAGTGCCTTCGCGAGCTATCACAAAGTGAAAGACGGAGCTTGAACAACCAGATTATCGTAATTCTTGAAAAAGGGGTTGAAGTGGATATGCATGAAAAAGAAAGGAGTTCGATTTCCGTTGAAGCACAAACGAAAGTGTGGAATGCATTGGCCGGAGAATGGAAGGATAATCGTTCTACAGAAGAAACCATAACTGATATTATGAATCACCGCACACAAGGCCGAAAAATTGACATAGAACGATGATTCTTCTTGATACCGACGTTTGCATATCAATTCTCCGTGGGAATCGAACAGTAATCGAAAACCGCAGAAAATATATAGACAGAGTAGCGGTATCTTTTATGAGTGTCGCAGAACTTTTCTACGTTGCGGAAAAGTCGGCTAACCCCCTTAAAAACATAACCCTTGTTGAACAATTTCTCCTCACTGTTCATGTGATACATTCAAATCTCGCAATCATGAAAAGATTCGGTCAATTGAAAGCCCTCCTGGAACAAAACGGTAACGCACTTGCTGACGCTGATGTGTTCATAGCCGCTACCGCCCTGGAAACATGCAATCTCCTCGTGACAGGAAATACAAAACATTTTCAAAGAATTCAATAACTTCCTCTTGCCATCTGGATACACTGACCAACGCTCTTCTTTCCCTATACGCATCTACGCACAATTTCCTCGCCCCTGGAAGGAAAACATGGCATCATGCAGCCATGAAGCGGATCGACTGCCGACGCTGCCGGTATTATTACATTACTTGGGAAAAAATCATCCGAACGGCTGCCGAGCCATGGTATTCAAATCCCGCCACCTTCCCTCTCTCGAGGTGTTGCGCTCTTCCGGCATGCACTGCCTGCGTTTTGAAGAAAAAAGAAGAGGGAAGAAATGAGTGGCAGTCCGGTCATTTTTTCAAAAAACCGTTTTTTCAAAAAACCGTTGATGTATATGCCCCCTTGCGCTAATATATTGAAAACTGAATAAAAGCATTTTCCGCGGTGCCGTGTGGAACGGAGAATAGGGAAGTCCGGTGTGAGACCGGCGCGGACCCGCCGCTGTAAGGGAGATTCCCTTCCATAAGCCACTGGGAAACTGGGAAGGCGGAAGGAGCGAAGAACCCGAGCCAGAAGACCTGCCGTGGAAAAGGCGCGAGGATGAAGGTAAAGTCCTCGGCTCGCTGTTGAGTCGAGGACTTTTTTTATTCAGTCAATGCAAAGAAACAAAGAGGGGGGTAAGACGGAAAATTGGGGAATTGGTTGAAGGATCGTAAGCCGTGTTAGGCCAGGGGAAGGTGAGGCGGGGAAATGGGGAATGCCCTGCGGGCGATGAGAAGATTTGAAATTCGTAAGGGGTTTCCAAGCGTTTTCCCATTCTGACTCCTGACTCCTAATACTGCTTTCAAAAGTCGTGAGCCGAATGGTAAAACACAGATTGCAACGCACTACTACCGGTGGTGCTCGTAAAAACTAAGAATAAGTGAAACAGTGAGTCGGTAAACGTATGAAGTAAGACGGATAAAAACCGGGAAAATGGGGAATTGGATAGGCGGCAAGTCTTTCCACTGCTCACGACTCCCTACTCCCTACTCACTGCATTCACAGGGGGAGGTACTCCATGTTTGTACTTGTTATCGGCGGTTCAGCCGTCAGTTCTATACCCGGTATATCCATAGCCGGGTCCAATCCGGAAATCGTACCCTTTACCGCTCCTGCCGATGCGGATGTTCTCCTGTGGGGAAAGCCGCATGTCGTTGATGCCCTGCCGATTGACCCGGATGGTCATCCCACTCCCGCACTGATCACGAGGGCCGCTTATCTTGCGGCCGGTTTTCCCGCCCTTATTGTGAGAGCAGGAACCTTCGTCCCTCCCGAAGTTCCCTTTATCGAAACCGGCGCCCGGGTGGGAGGCAATCCGGTCACCGAAGATGCGGTAACGGACGCAGAAATGCTCTTTCGAAAAGGAGCAACGCTGGGACATGAACTCTCAAAAACGCACGATACCATCGTTATCGGGGAATCTATTCCCGGGGGAACCACAACAGCGTTGTTCCTGCTTCGCTCCCTGGGATATGACGGCATGGTCTCTTCCGCTTCTCCACAGAACCCCGTTCGCCTCAAGGAAGATATGTGGGAGAAGGTCACAAAAAGGTTGGGTATAGATCATGGATCCTTGAAGGGAAAAGGGATACAGGCGGTATCATCCCTCGGTGACCCCATGCAAGTCGTCGCAGCAGGCATAGCATCCGGCTGTTCGGAAAACACCCGGGTAGTCCTGGCCGGCGGTACCCAGATGCTCGCAGTAGGGGCCCTATTACGTAACCTGGGCGAACAGCGCCCCCTCTTGATAGCGACTACCCGCTATATCGCAGAAGACAAAAGTGCCGACTTTCAATCCATCGCCGACCAGGTCGGATTAGAAATGTACTTGGCTTGCCTGGATTTTTCCCGCTCCCCCTTTCCGGGTCTTGCCGACTATGAAAAAGGATTCGTCAAGGAAGGAGTGGGCGCCGGTGGAGCGGTGTGGTATGCCGGGGAAAGAGGAATCCCGGTATCAAAAGTGATATCCGGTACTGAAATCCTCTACTGCGACCTGGTACACGCAGTAGGAAAAACTTCCTAATCATTCATCACCAGTACGGCGCTCGCCTGGAGACGGCTTTTTTTCAAATCAAGCAGGACCTGGTTGGCTTCATGCAGGGGAAAAGTTTCCACGGCCACCTGGAAACGCAGCTCTCCGGCAAGAGAAAGGAGCTCCCGTACGTCCCGGCGGGTGCTGTTTGCTGCACTTAGCAAGCTGCGCTCCCCATATATCAGGGGATAGGGAAGCTCGGGAATGGGGGTGGAATAGATACCCGCTGTGACCACCCGTGATCCGGGTGAGGATAGTTCGAGTGCTCTTTTGGCTAAAGTTCCCACCGGTGCAAACACAATGGCAGCATCGAGCAGGCGGGGTGGCTCTTCTTCTGCCTTCCCTGCGAAAGCGGCACCCAACTCAAGGGCAAGTTCACGATGGTGCTCGCTCCTGGTAAAGACGAAAACTTTTACTCCTTCATGAAGCGCCATCTGCAGGACGAGGTGGGCGGAAGACCCGAAGCCGAAAATCCCCAGGGTTTCTCCCTCTCTCGCTTTGCTCAGGCGGTAAGCCCGGTAGCCGATTACCCCTCCACACAGAAGCGGTGCGCATTCGGCATCGCTGTACCCCTGCGGAAGATGATATACCGCCTCAACACTTGCCTTCATGCGACCGGCGAACCCTCCGTCCACATCCCATCCTGTAAAAAGCGGTTCCAGGCAGAGGTTTTCGCGGTCACTTCGACAAAAACGGCACTTCCCGCAGGGGCGGTGGAGCCAGGGAGTCCCCACAAAATCACCTGCCTGTATATCCTCAACCCCGGGGCCAACTTCTTCCACCCTGCCCACCACCTGGTGGCCCGGCACGAGCGGTAAGCGATGCGGCGGAAGCTCGCCTTCTATGATATGCAAGTCCGTATGGCATACCCCGCAGGCACCCACCCGCACCACCACTTCCGCATCCTGAGCCACGGAATCGGGAAGCTCCTTGTGCACCAGAGGCGAGGTTTCAACGAATGCACAGTTTTCAAGCACCATGGCATCCATATTTTACCTCCTCTCTGAATGCAGTGAGTCGGGAGACGGGAGTCGGGAGTCGTGGAGAAACACCCAAACCCTCAACTGCATGTAACATTTTTGATGCTGCCATGAGGTGGCAGTATGACTCAACGCTCCACTTTCGACTGCCATTC
>SKXZ01000195.1 GCA_007128145.1 Candidatus Nitricultor lacus
AGGGCAACAGGGGAAAGACGAGGAAAAGAAAGCTGAATTGCTTGCCCGGAAAGCGGAATCGCGCGAGCGCATACCCCCCCAAAAGCGCGAGCGGCAACGCTAGCGTAATGGTCCCGAAGCTCACGCTGAGGCTGTTGCGAAAATACCCGAAAAACTCCGGACGGGAAAAAATATACCGGTAGTGTTCCAGTGTCAGTTCCCTGGGAATGATCCCGGTATCAAAGCGGGGAGCAATCGACACCTTGAGGCCCCAAACCAGTGGAAAGAGGACAAACAGCGTAATGAGTATGAGAGCCACCCATTTCCAGAGAGGCATTTTTCCCATGTTCACCACTTCCTTTCCATGAGCTTCAGATAAATCGCCATGAACAATAAGCTCACAGCCAAGAGGATGACCCCGATAGTCGCTCCTATATTGAGGTTAAAGTTGATAAATGAGTCTTTGAACAATCGCACGGCGATGACCTCAGTGGAATAGCCCGGTCCTCCCCGGGTAAGAGCGAACACTGTTTCGGCATCCTGAAGCGTCCACATGGTGATGATGAGCATGGAAAGGGCGAGGTGAAGCTGGGTCATGGGAAACGTGATTTTTGAAAAAAGCTTCCATGGCGAGGCCCCATCCACTCTGGCCGATTCATAAAGTTCATTGGGGATGGTGGTCAATCCCGCCGCCAGGAAGAGCATAATAAATGAAAAAGAACGCCAGAAACTGTGCAGGATAACCGTTCCCATGGCAAGACTTGGGTCGGCGAGTATGACGGGTCTTGTGCCGGTTATCCACTCCAATACCATGGTAAACGGTCCGCTTACCGGGTCAGTCATGGAGAGAAACACGACCGCACTGATAACGGGAGCGGTAATGAAGGGAAGGAGATACAATGCTCTGAAAAAAGCGAGTCTTCCCGATTCCCGGCTGGTAACCAGGAGACTCGCAAAATACGCGAGTGGTACGGACAAGGAAAGGTTACCCAAAACATAAATCAGCGAGAGCCGTATATTGGTAGCAAAACGGCTTTCACCAAACAGCCTGCGGAAGTTTTCTATCCCGACCCAGTATACATCACCCGCAAGCGTCTCCCGTTGAAAACTCATCACAATCCCGGAGATTATGGGATATACCAGGAACATAAGAACCAGCACGACACTGGGTAAAAGGAAGGAGTACGGCAGCCTGTGCCTGCGTAGCAGGTCAAGGCTGCCGTACGGCCGTCCGTCCAGTGCCAGATCTTTATCATGGACGTCGGCATCAGACATTGTTGTTATTCCCTGTCCGTCTATTCGCCACCGAAGTGAGCGTTGTATTCATCCTGGAACTGTTGCAAGGTTTCCGGTATTGGATCGCCCAGGGCGAATATCTGCTGCAGACAGGCTGCCACGGTGTCAGCCAAGTCTCCATAGTGAGCGGTTGGAGGCATGGGACGTCCGCTCTCGGCTGCCGCAAGCCATTTCTGGTAGAAGGGTGTCTGGAGTTCCGGGCTATCCCAGAGACTCAGCAAGGCGGGTAAGCCGGCATCCGGATAATCGACAAGCCATTCCGGCTGGGTCAAAAACTCGATAAACCGGAAGGATTCGTCAGGTTTGTCACTCAATGCATGGATGGATATATTCCATGCATTGGTGAACTGGGCGTTATCCTTGGTCGGGGTGGGGAAGATATCAACAACCGTGGTCTCTCCTTCCGGAGTCGGTGGAAACAGACCCTCAATCCAGCCCTGCTCTTCAAGCGGTCCGATCCAGTAGCTTCCATACCCTTCAGCCTGGGCAATGCGTCCTTCCAGGAAATTGAGCAGGATCACATCGTCATATGTGCCGCTGATCGACCACTCGGGGGTTACACCGTGAGTGTAGATAAGATCATACAAAAACTCGGTGGCCTCGATTCCAGCTTCGGTTGCAAAATCAGCCATCTTGGTTTCAGGATCCCACAAATGTCCGTCAAAGTGCCATAGATAGGGAGCAAAATAGAGTTCGATGGTAGCGCGGACAGGACCAAAATACATTCCCAACCCGTACACATCATCGGTTGTGAGTTTTTGCGCGTATTCAACCAGTTCATCGGGATCACCAGGAGTCACATCGGGATTCAACCCCGCTTCCTCGTACAAGTCACGCCGGTAGGCAACAGCGCGGGTATGAATGCCGAGCGGAACTCCATAGGGGTACGCCGAAACCCACACCGGGCTCCAGTTGATATCCGCCAAACGCTCTTCAGGCCATTCATCGATGTAGGATCCTATATCCATAAGTGATCCTGTCGCATCGTGGAGACCATATAACTGGGGAGAGGTCAGCATGACGTCATGAGCTACTCCCGCCCGGTAGTCCCGTACTGCCCGCACGTCAATCTCATCCCACTTGATCCACTCAAACTCGACTTGAATGTCGGGATTCTCTTCCTCAAACGCCGCTACTAATCGTTCCAGCCACTCGATGTTCATAACGTGTGCTGGACCAGCCGCAGGGTCGTAAAAATGAGCAAACTGTATAGTTGTCTGGGCCGACGCAGAAAACGACAGGCTTAATATCAATACCATCACAGTCAAAGCAAAGAGCAAAGACTTTTTCATAACTCATCCCTCCTGAATATGTTTTCTGGGGTATTTCGCACAAAGTTTCAGTCCGTCATCATGGAACACGACCACTTGCCTGTAACCGACCGATACCATCTTTACGTATTCAGTCAACCACCTCCTTTCGGTTGAGGATGTTCATCATCTCGCTCCAATTCTCTCTTTTATCATCCGGGCAACCACACGATCCGCGCACGACAAGAGTAAAGGGATTTTTTTCCTGTACCGGTCCTTCTTTGCGAATTCCATGTAATCGATCCAGGAGCAGTTGGGCTGCCCGGCGCCCCATCGTTTGTACATTCTGGTCAAATGAAGTGAGCGGGGGACGGAGAAAACGAGCATATTCCGTGTTCGTGAAGCTTAAAATTTTCAAGTCCTGTGGTATACGGACGCCTATCTCATCACATGCCTGGTACACAACCGCCGCAACCGGATCATTGACTGCCACCAAACCTTCCAGGGAGTTATTTTCAGTAAGATATCTGCACACTTGTAAGCGAACTTCCTGGTGATAATCATCATTCCCCTTATCTCTTGGTATCAGGCTCGGTTTCAACCATTCATTTTTGTATGGCAAACCCAAATCTCCCACGGCTTCCCTGATACCTTGTACTCTCTCTTTCACTGAACTCGCGGCGTAAGGTTCCAAGCCTAAAAGACCGATATTGTGAACGCCATGGCATGAATACAAATGCTCAACTGCCTGATATCCCGCACGCCAGTCTTCGCCCACTACTGAATCAAAGGGCCACTCCTGGATAAAACGGTCGATAAATATCACAGGTGATTGGAGGTTCATATAGGTGGAAATCCTTTTTCCCGACGAAGGTACGGATGTCGTGTAAACAATGAAACCCCGTGCACCCTCTTCGTACATGCGCTGGAGAATATTCTCTTCATTTTCCTGATCATCGAAGGTCTGTGCTACCATGGTGAGAATGTTTTCTCTTGCCAGCCTGCTCTCTACGGCTGAAAGAATGTTTTTTGAAAAAGAGTTGAGGAAATTCAATACCATGCCGGCAAGAAAAGTAGAACCTTTCCCGTTTCTCCTGGTGTTCTGTTCAGCTACAAAAGTGCCCTTTCCCTGTATACGGTACAGGTAGCCGGTGAGAACCATTTCATCGACAGCCCGCCTCACAACAATTCGGCTCACGTCAAAAAGGCGGCACAACTCGTGCTCGGAAGGAATGCGGCGATGAGGAAGAAAAACTTTTGATATGATGGATTGATGGAGATATTCCTTGATTACTTCGTACTTGGCCTTTCCCCCCGCCATGGACCCCTCCTTTGTAAATGCCGTGAGGAGTAAGGAGTGAGGAGTGAGGAGTGAGGAGTAAAAGGCCCCACTTCTTACAGTTCACGGCTCATTATTTCTCTTGTCTTGCGAGCACCGCCGATAGGCGGTGCGTGGCAATCTATGTTTTTTGCGTGCACACAAGCATAGACTGCCGCGTCGCTTCGCTCCTCGCAGTGACGGACTAAAAACATTCTGAATTCTGAATCCTGACTCCTGATTCCTGAATACTGATTTTCATCTTCGATGCCGAAACATATGTGGCAGGGGAGCTCCTCTGTAAATAAGATTGTATATGCGTATATGTGTATATGTGTTGAAAGCCACTCATAAAAACACTTTTTCTCAACGAGATGAAACACAGAATAAAGCTCTGCCTCTATATTCTGAATACTGAAT